>JAUJMG010000052.1:6268-12460 GCA_030446955.1 Thermomicrobiales bacterium | reverse complement strand
GGCCAACCGGCGAGCGTCCTAGCCGCCCTCCCCGCGCCTAGGAGCCCATCCTCGGCCGCTTGCATGGCGGCAGACAGGGCAGCAAAGGCGCCGAACACCGTCAATCCCCACGTCCCCACCGACATTGGCGAGCGGAGTTTGATGACGCGAAGCATCTTGAAGAACCGCTCGGGCCTGCCAAGATCCAGGATCAGGAGGACCGGGCTTGGCAGCAGCGTCGCGAAGGACAGGTAGTGCCCTGCCCTTACCAAACGCCGGTCCTCCTTTGGCCCAACAAGCTGTGCGATGGACGCGATGGCATAGCATGCCCCGGCGATGCCGCCGAGAAAGAAGTAGACAACGATCAGCCAGTGCCAATGTGGGCGGTGGATGACCGGCACGCCGTAGTAGCTGCCGCGGGCTTCATCGGCGGCAGACCGCCCATGAGGGCGGGCCGGGTCACCGGCTTCCGGCCCTCCGCGCTTTCGGCTCCCGTCGGACGTCCAGCGACGCTCGAACGTTTCCATCAGAGGGACACTCCTTGGAGAGCAAGGCTGGAGGACGAAGACGGCCGCTGCCTCATCGTCTCCTAAGCGCTCCCACCGCCGCCAGGACGAGACCAAGAGCGGCCGCAGCCGTCGTCACAAAAGCCGGCAGAGTCTTATCGCTTGGTCGCTGGGGACTGGCAGGAAGGTTGTAGGTCTCGGGCTCCGCCGTCAGGACAAACAGGGCGTTGAGTCCGTCGATCCCGCCCGTCCCCCCTGAGCGGAGGTCACCGTAGATCTGCGCTTGCCTGACACCGCGGCTCTGTAAGTCGGCGACGCGCTTCACCGCCCGAGGCATCAACTCCTCGATCGGACCGAACTGAATCGAATCGGTCGGGCAGGCCTTGGCACAGGCTGGTTCCAATCCGTCCACCAGCCGGTCGTAGCAAAGGGTGCACTTATGTGCTGTGTGATCCCCGCCACTCAGTTGAGGCACGCCGAAGGGACAGGCGGGAACGCAGTACCCGCATCCATTGCAGACATCATCCTGAATGACCACGGTGTCGAACCGTGTGCGAATGATGGCTCCCGTCGGACAAGCGTCAAGACAGGGTGCGTTGACACAGTGCTTGCACACGTCACTGAGCATCAACCAAGCCGTCTGGCCCGGGGCAGGCGCGAGGAGGCCGCCAAGCGGATCCGAGGACGCCGGGGCGGTTCGTTCCACAAACGCGACGTGACGCCACGTGGTCGCGCCGAGATCACCGGTGTTGTCATAGCTAAATCCGGTCAGTCCCTGGCCGCCGTTGGAGCCGTCGGCTGGGAGCTGGTTCCACTGCTTGCACGCGACCTCGCAGGCTTTGCAACCGATGCACAGCGACGCATCGGTCAAGAAGCCGACCGCACCGGGCCGCGCTCCGGTCTTGTCGGCCGTGGTTGCACCGAGGGAGAGGGTCTCGTTCATGTCTCGTTCTCGGACGAGGCGGCAGCCTCACTTGTCGACTCGTCGGAACCCTCGCTCAACCGACCTTTCCGGATCGCGCAGGTGAAGGCTTTGGCCTCATGGATCAAAGAGTTCGGGTCTTCAATAAGCGCGCTCAAATCGTTGGCCACGTCTCCTTGGGCTAATCCTGTGTACCCGTAATGCCATGGCACGCCGACCTGGTGCAGCCGCTCCCCGTGGATCATGAGGGGAGGGATGCGATCGGTGACCAAGGCGCGCGCCTCAATGGCGCCACGGAGCGTGCTCACGGTCACCCAGTCGCGGTTGTCCGCCCCGAGCGACCGCGCCAGCGACGGATCGATTTCGACGAAACCCTCCGGCTGCAACTCCGCGAGCCAGGGGACGAACCTGCTCATCGCGCCAGCCGTGTGATGCTCGGTGAGGCGGTAGGTGGTGATGACGTGCGGGAACCGCGGATCGGCGATCGCGTGGTAGCGATTGGTCGGCCGGTCATGCAGCTTCGCGGATGGGCTGCGTGGCTGATCGGGATAGAGCCTGTTGCCGACCGGTGTCTCCCACGGTTCGTAGTGGGTCGGCAGTGGCCCGTCCCGAAGACCAGTAGCGGCGTAGAGTTGCCCCTTGCCGTCGGCCATCATGATGAACGGCGCATCGCCGCCGTGCGCATCCATCCCGTCCGCGCCGGGGAGAGGCTGGAAGTCCGGGGGCTTGGAAACGGGAAAGTCGGGCGAGTCATGTCCGGTCCAGCGGCCCTGCTCCGGATCCCACCAGACCCACGCCTTCCGCTCAGACCATGGAGAGCCGTCCGGACGGGCGGAAGCCCGGTTGTAGAGCATGCGCCGGTTAGCTGGCCAGGCGAACCCCCAGCCCAGTGCCGCCCTCTCGTCCCCATTCCGGTTCCTAGCCAGGTTGCGTCCCTCTTCGGGCATGATCCCGGAGTAGATCCAACAGCCACAGGCAGTGGAGCCGTCGTCCTTCAACGCCGTGTAGTCGGGGACCAGCCGCGCGTCTCCCACGTTGTAGCCGTTGATCTCCTTCAGCACCGTCTCTAAATCCGGCTCCCCCTCATCGTCCCGGTACTCCCAGGCAAGGGACTGGATCTGTCGGCCGCGAGCGGAGCGGTCCCCGGCGTAGAGTGTCTTCACCCGCTGAGCCAGGTTGTGGATGAACCATGCTTCCGAGCGGGCATCCCCCGGCGGATCAACCGCCTTATCGTGCCATTGCACCAGCCGCTGGGTGTTGGTGTAGGAGCCCTCTTTCTCCGGCGTCACCGCGGCGGGAAGAAGAAAAACCTCCGTTTTGATCTCCTTGGCGCTCACCTCCCCATTTCGGACCTCCGGTGCGTCATGCCAGAACGCTGCCGTCTCCGTCTCGAAAAGGTCTCGCACCACCAGCCAGTCCAGATTGGCCAGCGCCCGCCGGGCGAGACGCGCGTTTTGTCCCCCCACCGCAGGGTTTTGGCCCATGCAGAAGAGCCCCTGCATGGCGCCCTCCTGCATCATCAGAAGCATCGGCTGGAAGGAGTAGTCCCCGCCGATCTTAGGCACCAGGTCATACGCGAAGTCATTCTCAGGCCGGGCCTCATGGCCGTAGTACGCCTTGAGTAGGCTCACCATGTAGGCAGGCGCGTGGTGCCACCAGCCGGTTGGCGCCGTCACCTGCCGGAGATGGTCGGCAAGAGTGGCGCAGGGCTGGGCCGTATTCGGCATCGGCAGGTAACCGGGCAGCAAGTTGTAAAGCGTGGGGATGTCCGTGCTGCCTTGGATGGTGGCGTGGCCCCGCAGTGCCATGATCCCCCCACCCGGCCGCCCAATGTTGCCGAGTAGGAGCTGGAGCAAGGCACAGCACGAGATCATCTGCGTTCCTGTGGTGTGCTGGGTCCAGGCGACGGCGTAGGCGAACGCCGTCGTTCGCTCCGGTCCGGAGTTGCGGGTGATAGCGTCCGCTACCCGCAGGAAAAGCTCCCGGGGCACGCCGCATGTCTCCTCAACCAGTTCCGGTGTATAGCGAGCGAAGTGGCGCTTCACGATCTGGAAGACGCAGTTCGGGTGCTGCAAGGTCGGATCGACCTGGAGAGGACGATGCGTGCGACCGACTCGCTGCTGGTAGCCCTGGGAGTCTTGGTTTGTGTCTCCCGAAGGCGCGGGGTCAGTCGCCTGACCAGCGTAGCGCCAGGTGTTGAACTCGTAGCGCCGCTCGCCAGGGAGATAGCCCGAGAAGAGACCGGCTAGATCCTCGGTGTCGCGAAAGTCCTCTCCGACGATCGTCGAGGCGTTCGTGTAGTGACGGACGTACTCGTCGAACCAGAGGTCGTGAGTCAGGACGTGGTTGATCAGCGCCCCAAGAAAGGCGATGTCCGACCCCGCCCGCAGTGGCACATGAACATCGGAGAGCGCGGAGGTGCGGGTGAAGCGCGGGTCAACGTGGATGATCGTGGCGCCTCGCTCCCGGGCCTGGACGACGAACCGGAACCCGACCGGGTGGTTCTCCGCCATGTTCGCGCCCATGATCACGATGCAGTCGCTGTGCGCGAGATCCTGAAGGAAGGTCGTGGCGCCCCCCCGGCCGAGTCGGGCACCCAGACCGGGCACCGTGGAGGAGTGTCATATCCGAGCCTGGTTCTCCACCGCCACGATGCCCAGACCGGCAGTGAACAGCTTCTTGATGAGGTAGTTCTCTTCGTTGTCTAAGGTAGCGCCGCCCAAGTGGCCGATGGCGAGCGTGCGATTAACGAGGTTCCCAGCCTCGTCCTGCTCCTCGAACGACGTGTCCCTCGTCGCCTTCACACGCTCTGCGATGCGCTCCATGGCCCAATCAAGCGGGCGCTCCTCCCACTGCTTGCCATAGGGAGGGCGATATTTGACGGTCGTGAGCCGGAGCGGATTGTCAACCAGACCCGAGGTTGCGGCGCCCTTGGGGCAGAGCGTCCCCGCGTTGATCGGGCTTGCCGGGTTGCCCTCGATGTCAATGATCCGGCCCTCCTTTGCGTAGACCAACTGGGAGCAGCCGACCGCGCAATAGGGGCAGACACTGATGATGACATTGGCGCCACGGATTCGCGGCTGCGCTTCCGCGGTTCGACGGCTTATGGGGTTCGGCAAGACGCCGACGTGGCGGCGCAGAGCGTCGCGAACCGGCCGCATCAGGTCCATTAGGTTTGCCCGTTCTTCATTGACATCATGTCCGAATCCTCATCAAGCCCAAGAGGGAAGGGGCAGGGATGGTATCATCTCCGCCCGAGGAGGCTCGCGATAGGCGACAGCCGGACGTAGCGACGCTGCGCCGCGCGAGGCGCGTGCCAGCCGCACTGTATCAAAGGTTTTGCCCATCATGGCGTCTACAAACAAGCGGTCCCAACCCCCGAAGAAGACCCCAGCCACATCCGCAGGCGGTCAGAAGAACGAGGCAACGGAACAGGGGCCGAGGCTCATCACCGGGGCGCGGGAGCGCGTCCATAAGGTGGTCAACCCGGATCTCTCCACACCCGTGGCCCCGCCACGGCGGGCAGAGCGCCGCCCTGAGATGATCAAGCAGCGACGCGAAGAGCGCATGAAGGTATACGAGCGTCAGCGACGCATTCGCCAATGGACCCGGATCGGCGGCGCGCTGGTCGCCGTCTTATTGGTCGCCGGGATTGGATGGACGATCTGGTCCTACGTTGAGGACGCGCGCGTGAATCTAGTCCCCGAAGGGACCCAGACGTATCAGTACGCTGGCGGAGAACACACCCAGCAACCGGGCGAAGTCGTCGCCTACGCCGAAAATCCGCCGGTGGGTGGCCGCCATGATCCAGTTTGGCAAAACTGCGGGTTCTACCCGGCACCCATTCGCTCCGAGAATGCGGTCCACTCACTTGAGCACGGCGCAGTCTGGATCACCTACCGGCCGGACCTTCCCCAGGAGCAGGTGGACGATCTGCGCCAGCGGGCCGACGATCAAACGTACATCCTCGTCAGCCCCTATCCGAACCTGCCCGAGGGCGTGAATGTCGTCGCATCGGCGTGGAACCAGCAGCTTCAACTTCCGGCGGTGGACGACGAAAAGCTTGACCAGTTCATTCGCAAGTTCCGGCAGAGCCCGGATGCCCCCGAACCCGGGGCGGCATGCACCAGCGGGACGGACGCAACGGTCTAGGTGACGGGCAACGTATCCGAAGCCGTACGCGCCGAAGCGGACGTGACTGAGGAAACGGCGAGTCTCCGACCGTGGTCCCTGTTCCCGGTCCTCCTGATCGCCGCCCTTGTAGCGGGAGCAGCGGTGCTTGCCTGGCAACTTTGGCCGCGTCTCCCCGGCGACGATTCCGTGGATGCCGGCTTCGCCAGGGACATGGCGACCCACCACGAACAGGCGGTCGAAATGGCCTTGATCGCCCGTGATCGGACCGGAAACGAAGCCATCAAGTATCTCGCCACGGATATCGTGCAGAGCCAGGCCACGCAGCGCGGCATGATGCTCGGGTGGCTCGATGTCTGGGGCCTCCCACCCACGGGCGCGGAGCCGGCGATGGCCTGGATGGGTCATCCGACCAGCGGCCGAATGCTCGGCATGGCGAGCCGTGAGGAGATCGAGCAGCTTGAACGTCTCCCTCCTGCCCAAGCCGACGCTGAGTTTCTTCGCTTGATGATCCGGCACCATCAGAGCGGAGTTTCTATGGCCCAGGCAGCGTTGGAGCGCGCCGGCCGCGACGAGGTTCGCCGGCTGGCGCGGGCGATCGCGCACGCTCAGGCGTCGGAAGTCCAGCAGATGCAGGAGATGCTGGACGCAATG
>JAUJMG010000052.1:0-6168 GCA_030446955.1 Thermomicrobiales bacterium | reverse complement strand
CCCTACCCCGGGTCCCCCGGTGATATACTCCATACGACATTTGAGTTGTTATTCACACGTGAAGGATGACTCGCGAGGCGTAAGGGCTGCACGATGGCGCGACCGCGCAAGCAAGATCAACTAGCAGTGTTAGCCCATCTTGCGTGCGACGAGCGGGTGGTCCACGTCGACTCGGTTCGTGAGGCCCGGGCCACACTACCGCCGGTGCCCGCGCTCGCGGCATTGGGCGAGCTGTTTGCCGCTCTCGGCGATCCCACGCGACTCCGTATCGTGGCGGCGTTGGCCCAGCGCGAGCTCTGCGTCTGCGATCTAGCTGCCGCGGTCGGGCACAGCGAGTCGGCGGTCTCCCACCACCTGCGCCTGCTCCGCTCACTCGGCCTTGTCCGCGCTCGCCGGGACGGACGTCTCGCCTACTACGCGCTCGACGACTCCCACGTCGCAGCGCTCTACGGCCAGGCGCTCGACCACATCAACCACCGAACCGAAGAGGTGGAATCGTGACTCGAGATGACTGGGCCACCAGCGTGGTGCCGTCCTCCACGCATGGGACGGCCTCGACCATGCAGGCGGGAGCCACCTGTCGCTTGGAAGTGACCGGGATGGACTGCGGCGGCTGTGCGAAGACGCTAGAGGCTTCGCTGGTGTCGATATCGGGAGTGCAGTCTGCCAAGGTGAACGTGGCCAACGGCATGGCTGACGTGATCTACGATCCGGTTTCGGTCGAGCAGGAGGAACTGGTCGGGCGGGTCAGGGCGCTCGGGTACGGAGTCCGAGAGGCTCCTATGCCGCCGGAAAATGACGGCCGGTGGATCTTCGACCTGTCCGGCATGGACTGCAGCGAGTGCGCCAAGACGATCGAGGCCGGCGTCCAGCGGCTGCCTGGCGTCGCGACGGCAACCGTTAACTTCGGTGCGGCGACGTTGACCGTCGAGCGACAGGACTCGGAGTTCGGCCAGGACGCAGTCGTCGATGCGGTGAAGCAGGCTGGCTACAGGGCGATCCCCCGCGACGGGTCCACGGGCATTACTCCGCCTAGGGCACACCGATGGTGGCGTCAGCGGCGGCTGATTGAGACCATCGTGGCCACACTCCTCTGGGCGGTCGGTTTCGGCCTCGAGCGGGCCGGGACGGAGCGCGTCATCAGCGCTTGGCCCTACCTCTTCGCGATGGCCGTCGCTGGCTACCCAATCACTCGCTCGGCCTGGTACGCGCTGAAGGCCCACCGGGCCGACATGAACGTGCTGATGAGCGTCGCTGCCGTGGGCGCCGTGGCAATTGGCCGTTGGGACGAAGGCGCTTCCGTCTTGATCCTGTTCGCCATCGGCCTCACGCTCCAGACGCTGACGGTGGAACGCACTCGCCGTGCGATCCAAGCCCTCGTCAGGCTCGCCCCGGCGGAAGCAACCGTGATGCGCACAGGCGGCGAGGTGCGCGTCCCGGTCCCCGACGTGGCCGTCGGAGAAGTGGTCATCGTACGGCCAGGCGATCGCGTGCCGGTCGACGGCGAGGTCTTGATCGGCCGATCGGCCGTCGATCAAGCCACGATCACAGGTGAGTCCATTCCCGTCGAGGTGGAACCTGCGAGCGTCGTCTTCGCCGGCAGCATCAACGGTGACGGATTGCTCGAGGTCCGCTCGACCAAGCCGGCCAGCGACACGACGTTGGCCCGGATCATCACGATGGTGGAGGAGGCCCAGGCATCCAAGGCGCCGGCTCAGGCCTTCGTCGATCGCTTCGCGGCGGTCTACACCCCGATCGTCGTCGCCGCGGCACTCCTCATCGCGACCATGGTCCCCCTCGTCTTGGGCGACTTCCGTGGCTGGCTCTTCAAGGCCTTGGTGCTGCTCGTCGTGGCCTGCCCGTGCGCGTTGGTCATCTCAACCCCGGTGGCGCTCGTAGCAGCCATCGGCTCGGCCTCGCGGCGCGGAGTGCTCTTTAAGGGTGGCGCTGCCATTGAAGCCCTTGCTAGCGTGGGCGCCGTTGCCTTCGACAAGACCGGAACCTTGACCGCTGGTCGGCCGGCTGTCACTGACGTGGTGCCGCTCGGTACATGGTCCGCCGACGCGCTCCTTGCCCGGGCGGCGGCGGTTGAACACAGATCAACCCACCCGATTGCCCGCGCGATTGTCGGCGCGGCTGAGATGCGGGGGCTATCCGTCCCTCAGGTGACGGAGGCCCAGACGGTGCCCGGTCGGGGCGCGCGGGGTGTTGTCGACGGCGAGACCATCAGCGTCGGAAGCCGGCGCCTTTTCTCGGACATCACATCCGAGATTGAGCAGGCACTGGTGAAGGCCGAGCAAGGCGGAAAGACGGCTGTCCTGGTGGGGGCGCCAGATCGTATTGATGGGCTGATCGAGGTCGCTGATCCCCTTCGTGCCCGGAGCCGAAGCGCCGTCGCCGCGCTTGGCGCGCTGGGACTCCGCGCCGTCATGCTGACCGGTGATAACCGCCACGCCGCGGAGCGGATCGGTGAGGAAGTTGGAGTCCTGGACATCCGCGCCGAGTTGCTGCCTGAAGACAAGGTCGCCGTGGTGCGGGATCTTCAGGAGACGATGCCAATCGCGATGATCGGCGACGGCGTCAACGACGCCCCGGCGCTCGCCGCCGCGGCGACGGGGGTAGCCATGGGGGCGGCCGGCACTGACGTGGCAGTCGAGGCGGCGGATGTGACCCTGATGGGCGAGGAATTGTCTGAGCTTCCTGTCGCCATCCGTCTTGCCCGCCGGACGCTCACCATCATCCGTCAGAACATCGCCGCCTCGTTGCTGGTCAAGGCGGTGTTTCTGGTGCTCACCTTCGTCGGCATCACCAACCTCTGGCTGGCTGTTCTAGCCGACACCGGTATGGCGCTGCTCGTCACGTTCAACTCGTTGCGACTGCTCCGGGTTGCCGACCCGGCTGCCCCGACCGTTGCGAAACGGAGTGAGAGCGCCCTCGCGCCGCAACCAGCTGGATGGGACTGATGGCTCCGGATTAAGGCAACCTCACCCGTAATTGTGGTCCAGATTCGTCCTTGCCGGCGTCGTACGGTGGAGTCTCCTCCGCGACCATCGCCAATCCATCGTCCGACAGTCCCTTCACAACGCCGTAAAGCCAGGGCACATCGGCCTCGGTGAAGTTGTCCCGGACCTGCTGACCGAGTGCTTGAAGGTCGATACCGTTCCCGTTCTCATGATCCGGGAGGTCACGCAGCGCCGCCAAGACCCGCCCCCGGTAGTAGCGGTTGGAGTCGTGGAATCGCGGCCCGGGCGTGGCGCGGACGACGGGTGGCGCCGCGATAGCCGACTGAATGGCGGGGTAGGCGCAGCAAGCAGCCTGGAGGGGGCAGACGACGCAGGCCGGGCGGCGTGCGGTGCAGTGGAGCGCACCGAACTCAATTAACGCCTGGTTCCAGTCCCAGCCCCGTCCAGAAGGTAGGACAGCGGAGGCAATGCCGAGGATTTCGCGGTCAGGGACGACCGGGCGCGGCACATCGACGCCTCGGAACAGGCGGTGCAGGACGCGACGCATATTGGTATCAATGAACGCCGTATCCTGCTCGAATGCAAAGCACGCCACTGCGCCAGCCGTATACGGTCCGATGCCTGGCAGCGAGCGCAGGGCCTCGACATCATGGGGAAAGGCTCCGTCCAGGGAGTCGACGACGTGCCGGGCCGTCCGTTGCAGGTTGACCGCCCGGCGGTTGTAGCCCAGGCCCGCCCACGCCTTGATCACCTCCCCGGTTGGGGCATCCGCCAAGACCTGGACTGTCGGGAAGCGATCGAGAAAGGCGTGGTAGTAAGGGATTACGCGGTCCACCTGCGTCTGCTGGAGCATGATCTCCGAGACGAGGACGTGGTAGGGATCACGACTCCGGCGCCACGGGAGATCCCGCCGGTTGGCGGCAAACCAGTCGAGCAGACCCTGTTGGACCGTGGTGATCTTGGCAGGTTCGAGGGAGGGGGTGGACATAGGGAGAGTCTACCCCGAGCTAGCCGAAATTCCCGCTGAGGGCTTGCCTCGATAGGAGACCGGCGCCACTGCCCTTGCGGGATCGATAACCCGAGGCACAGAAACATGGGAGGGGCGGCCATTGTGCCGCCCCTCTGGTTCATCGAAGGCTGTCGCCCACTGCCGACTCGCTACGTCTTTGCCGGGCGGGTCGGGCGTTTGATCTCCAACACGTCCGTCTGGTCCCGCGCAATGTGCATGAAGTCCTCAAAGAACGCCATTGGGTCCGTCAGAGGGGTTTTTGGGGTGAGCTTGAGATAGGCCGAGGCCTCATTCGGAAAGATGAATGTCGGGGTGCCGAATGCTCCCAAGCGGTCGTGCCCCTCCGCGTAGTCCTCACCGATCTTCGAAAGCAAGGAGCGATCGGTGCGGTCGCGATCGAACCGCTCCAGATCCAACCCTGCTTCCTCGGCCACCGCTCGCAAGGTGTTGGCCTTGCCATGGTCCTGACCATTCTCGTGCTTGGCCTTCAGGAGGCCCCAGTGGAAACGCTCGAACGCCTCATCCCCTTGTTCGCGAGCCGCAATCGCCGCCTGGAAGGCAGCCCGTCCGCGACTGCGATGGGAATCCGGTTGCTCCCAAAGCTTCCAATCCGGCCCCTCGGCGGAGTTGACCTGTTCCAAGGGAAAGTAGCGCCAATTGACCTGCAACCGGTCACCCAGTTGCTCTCGGACTGCGCGCAGCCAGACCGCCGCGCTGTAGACGTACGGTCAACCGTAATCGAAGTAGACGTCGAACGTAATCTGGTCGTCCATAAGCTCTCGCACCCGTCCTCGTGATGATGCCCGTCCCTGGTAGGGAAATAGGCCGCGAATTTGATGGGTGCCTTACAGAATGCGTGCCACCCCTCACAGCTCCTGATCCGTCCGAGGCTGAGGTCAGGGAAGAATCCCGGGAAAATGGACGGACCGGCAAACAGTGCTGGCCATGGCACAAGAGGCTTCAAGGCACACCGACGCACTGCGGCGTCACCTTTTAGGGCATCAGTGGAGGATGGGGAGCTGTTTCCAGGCCTCCGCCACCTGACGTCGCGTTTCCTCGATACTGCCGCTGTTGTCGATGACCGCGCTGGCGCGCGCCCGCTTGACGTCGAGTGAAGGCTGCAGGGCCATCCGACGTTCCGCCTCCTCCCGGGAGAAACCGTTTCGGTGCATCAAACGCTCGACCTGCCGATCGGGATCGCAGGTGACCAGCCAAAGCGCGTCACATGCCTCAGCCAGTCCGCTCTCAACCAGCTTCACGGCGTCAATGACCAGCACATCGGCACGGCTCTCCTCGATGAGTCGCAGCACCTCCGCTACCACGGCGGGATGAGTAAGAGCGTCTAGCTCAGCCAGCGCCGCCGGGTCAGCGAAGACCATGGCCCCGAGGGCTAGACGGTTAATCGTTCCGTCTCGGGCAAGAATCTCGCTCCCAAAGCGAGAGCGAAGGGCTTCCCAGAGTGGAGCGCCGGGAGCGATCAGGGCATGGTAGACGGCATCCGCGTCAAGGGTCTCAGCGCCGCGCTCAGCCAGCATGTGAAGCACGGTGCTCTTGCCACATGCGATATTGCCCGTCACCCCGAGGACGAAAGGGTGGCGCCTCACGGAGAGGGAAGGATCATGAACGCGGCTCGTCAGGCACGAAAACCTGACCTAGAACCCGGCTGACGAATTCCTCCGCGAGGCAGTCCATGTAGATTTCGTCCCAGAAACGCCCGCCCATCCACCGGCACTCCCGCCGACGGCCGATCTCCTTGAATCCGGCCTTGGCGTAAGCACGCTGCCCCGCGAGATTAAACGCATAGACGGTGAGCATGACACTGTGGAGCCCGAGCGCCGTGAAGGCGTAATCGAGCATCAACCGGGTGGCCTCGGTCCCGTAGCCCTTGCCGCGGCAATCCGCCGCCCCAACCATGATGCCGAAGCTCGCCGTCCGGTGGCGGTAATCGATCTCGTGGAGATCTGTACCGCCGACCGGCCGCCAGGTGGTTCGCTCGTAAATCACGAACGGCGCGGTGGTCGACGAACTGCTCATGGTGTCGTACCACGCCGTCTCTTGCTCGACCGTCATCGGTCCGGGAGGGAGCTTCAAGGTGCGGATGGTCCCAAAGTCGTTGATCCAGGCCTGGTAAATGGGGATGTGGTCGCGACGGTAAGGGCCGAGCGCTACACGCTGCCCCTCGACGTTGATGACCGG
>JAUJMG010000051.1:12255-16496 GCA_030446955.1 Thermomicrobiales bacterium | reverse complement strand
GCCCGGCGGCCGAGCAGATCTCCTTCCTCTCCCACTACATCTACCAGGCGCCGGATACTGAGGCTAACACCTTCCTGGTGGACAGGATGAAGGCGGAGGGGGGAGTACCGGACCTGTTCATGCCGGATGGGTTCGCTGGCGCGCAGATGATCGTGCACGCGGTCGAGGCGGCCGACGGGGCCAATGTCGACGAGATGATCACAGCTCTTGAGGGGTACCAGTTCGACGGGGTAAAGGGTCAGTACACCGTGCGACCTGAGGATCACGCGCTCCTCCAACCGATGTTTCAGGTCAAACTCACCCAGCAGGGCGACACCTTCGAGGCCGAGCGGGTGAACACGCTGGCCCCGGAGGCTGTGGCTCCGCCGGTTGCTGAGAGCTAAGGACTCGGCGGGTGCTGGGTGATAGGTGATGGGTGATGGAATGGCGCGAGAGGGCAGGGGCGAGGGAACAGTCGCGTCCCTCCCACCGGACCTGGCGTCTCCATCTCCCCAGCACCTATCACCCGGCACCTATGACCCAGCACTGATTCTCGAAACGCGCGAGTTGAGCTTACGATTCGGCGGGGCCACGATCGTGGATGACGTCTCGTTCGGCGTGCCGGAGGGACTGTTTGTCTCGATCATTGGTCCGAACGGGGCGGGCAAGACGAGCCTGTTCAATCTCATCAGCGGGCTGTACCGGCCGTCGTCGGGTCATGTGCTCTTGCGGGGGCGTGACATTACGGCGCTGCCTCCGTTTGCACGGGTCCGCCAGGGGTTGGGGCGCTCCTTTCAACTGACGACGATTTTCCCCGGGATCCCGACGTTGGAGAACGCGCACCTCGCCGCTCAGGCGGGTGGAAGCGGAAACTTCGCGTTCTGGCGGAGTGCGGCGGCCAACCGCGCAGCCCGGGAGCGAGCGGCGTGGGCACTAGAGACCGTGGGCCTGCGAGGTCGGGAGCGCGTGCTGGCGGGATCGCTCGCCCATGGTGACAAGCGCAAACTCGAACTCGCCCTGCTGATCTGCACAGAGCCCGCCGTGCTGCTCCTAGACGAACCCACCGCCGGGGTCAGCGCGGAGGAGGTGCCGGTCATGCTCGACGTGATCCGGCGGATCCGGCAGGTGGAAGGGAAGACGATCCTGATGGTTGAGCACAAGATGGACGTCGTGCACGACCTCTCGGACCGCGTTGCGGTGCTGGCCAACGGCGCCCTCGTCGCCTACGACGAGCCGGACGCGGTCATGGCCGATCCCTTCGTTCGCTCTGCCTACCTGGGAGTGGCGTGACACCAGCTGGAACCGATCCCCTGCTGCGACTGACAGATGTGCACACGTTCATTGGAGAGTCGCACATTCTGCAGGGGGTTTCGTTCAACGTCGCTCCCGGACGGGTCACCGTGCTGCTCGGCCGCAACGGTGCCGGCAAAACGACGACCCTGCGCTCTGTCCTGGGACTAGTCCCGGCGGCGCGTGGCACGATCGCTTTTGATGGCGGGAATATCACCCGGGAACGCTCCCACCGCATCGTGCGCCGGGGGGTTGGGTACGTGCCTGAGGACCGCGATGTCTTTGGCGGCCTCACGGTTAGTGAGAATTTGCGGCTGGCGCAACGACCGGGAGCCACCGCTGAGGGAATGGCCCTCGTCCACCGCCTGTTCCCCGACCTTGAGCGGCGATCCGGGCAGCGGGCCGGATCGCTCTCCGGCGGCCAGCAACAGATGGTCGCCATTGCCCGGGCGCTGGTCAATCCGAACCGGCTTTTGGTGATTGACGAGCCGTCGAAGGGACTCGCCCCCGTCGTAGTGACGCAGGTGACCGAGGCGTTGGCCGCGATCAAGGGCACGACGACGATCCTCCTCGTCGAGCAGAATCTGGCCATGGCCCAGGCGCTGGGGGACGATGCCGTGATCATTGACAACGGCCGAACTGTCTACACCGGGCCGATGGCGGACGTGACCGCCGACGAGCAATTGCAGGCCCGATACCTCGGGGTCGGGGGGCACGGGTGATGGATCCTCTTCGATGAGCACCATCATCCTCCTGACCTTGACTGGTCTTGCATTGGCCGCGATGTACTTTCTGCTTGCGGCGGGGCTGTCGCTCATCTTCGGCCTCATGGACGTGCTGAACTTTGCCCATGGCGCCTTTTTTACTTGGGGCGCCTACGCCGCCTGGTGGACCATCGTCCAAATTTCCGGCGAATTCCGGGCTACCACCAGCGCGTTCCTGCTCGCACTCGTTGTTGCCACGGTCGCTGGAGCGCTCCTGGCGGCAGCGGTGGAGGTCGGGTTGTTACGACCGCTCTATCAGCGGCCGATCTACCAGGTGCTGATTACGCTCGGAATTGGACTCGCTCTCAGCCAACTTACCGCCGTGATCTGGAGGCCCGACGCTCGGACTTTCCCGCAACCGCGCTGGCTGGCCGATACCAGTACCGTATTTGGCGCTCGCGTGCCCAACAACCGCTTCTTGCTGATCCTGGCTGCTCTAGCGGTGCTGGCGGGCATGCTGCTGTTCCTGCGCAAGACACGGTACGGGCTGATCGTACGGGCCGGGGCGGAGAACCGGGAGATGGTCCAAGCGCTTGGCATTGACGTAGATCGTGCCTTCACGCTGGTCTTCGCACTGGGTGGTGCTCTAGCGGGACTGGGCGGTGCTTTTGGCGCCGCCTACTTTGGATCGATCGATCCCCAGTTTGGCTCGGTGAACCTGATCTTCGCCTTTATCGTGGTGGTTATCGGCGGGCTCGGCTCGGTCACCGGGAGCGCCCTGGCAGCGGTCGTGATCGGTCTCGCCCAGCAGTTTGGCAATTACTACACCACGTGGGCCGGAGACTTCGTGGTGGTGCTGCTGCTGGCGGTTGTGCTGCTGATCCGGCCAAACGGGCTCCTCGGGAGGCTCCGGTGAACCAAGGGCGCAGGTGGCGCGCGCTCTGGCCGGTCGCGATTCTGGTGGCGATGCTGCTCGTCCCGCGCCTCGATCTGCGGATCCCCGTCCTCTTCGACGGCCCGATCAACTCGCCGGGAAATCTCCAGCTCCTAGCCGTCGGCTTCGCTCTCGGCCTCGCGGCGCTCTCCTACAACCTCCTCTTCGGCTTCACGGGGGTGCTCTCCTTCGGGCACGCCCTCTTTTTCGGCGCTGGCGTCTACCTGCCGACCATCGCAATGCGCCAGTGGGAATGGGCGCTGGGGGTAGGCATCGCCTTCGCGCTCCTCGGAAGTCTGGTCCTGGCGACCGCGGTCGGCCTGCTAGCCTTCCGCACCCACGGGGTTTACTTCGCCATGGTGACCCTGGCCTTCGCCCAGGCCGGGGCGGTCATCGTCGGCAAGAACGTCGGTGGATTGACCGGAGGCGAGGAGGGACTGAGCCTGCCCTTTCGCCGGCTCCCCAAGTGGATGGTGGGCGTGGTCAACACCGACCACCTCTACTGGCTGACGCTGGCGACCTTGATCGTTGTCTACCTGGTGGCCCTCCGGTTGGTGACCTCCCCGACAGGTCGGATTTGGCAGGGCATCCGGGAGAACGAGCGGCGGGTGGAGATGCTCGGCCTGCGCCCCTTCCCCTTCAAGCTGCTGGCGTTCGTCATCTCCGGCCTCTTGGCTACCGTCGCCGGCATTGTCTACCTCTTCCTGGTCGGGGGCGCGACGCCGAGATCCGTCAGCGCGGAGTTCACGGTGACGCTGCTCTTGATGGTCATCATCGGTGGGAGCGGTTCCCTCTGGGGTCCGGTAGCCGGGGCACTGCTCTATCACTACCTGAACGTCCGCTTGACGGTGTGGGCGGGCTCTGATCTGGTGGCGGATCTGCCAGCATTGTTTCGGCAGCCGCTTCGCGATCCCCTCTTCATTTTCGGAATTATCTTCGTGCTGCTCGTGCTCTTCTTCCCACGCGGCCTTGCCGGCGCGTTCGCCGGTCGGCGCCTGCGCCCGCTCGGGCGATCACTTGGCGGAGCGGTTCCTGCTGCGCCTATGGGCCGTTCCGAGGAGCTGGACCGATGAGTGATGCCCCTGCGATCGAGCATGAGCTGCACGACGTCCAGGTCAACGGCATCACCCTCCGTGTCGAAAGCTGGGGTCGCTTGACCTCGCCGGACCGGGCTGTGCTCCTGGTTCACGGGATCACGGCCAATAGCCAGTACTGGGTTGATCTCGGCCCAGTACTGGCCGAGCACGGGTGGTTTGCGATCGCTCCCGACCTTCGCGGGCGGGGGCGAAGCGCCAAGCCGCCCCACGGCTACGGCCTCCCGTTCCACGTGGATG
>JAUJMG010000051.1:0-12155 GCA_030446955.1 Thermomicrobiales bacterium | reverse complement strand
CGGGGGCGAAGCGCCAAGCCGCCCCACGGCTACGGCCTCCCGTTCCACGTGGATGATCTGCTGTCGCTCTGTGATCACTTCGGAGTTCCGGTAGTCCGGTTTGTGGGGCACTCCCTGGGGGCGTTGATCGGACTCTACTTGGCCGCCGTCCACCCGGCCCGAGTCGCCAGGCTGGTTCTGGTAGATGCGGGGGGCAAGCTGCCAGCCGACACGATGCAAGCGATTGGTCCTGCGCTTGCCCGCTTGGGAACCCCGTACCCGTCACTGAGCGCTTACCTGGACACAATGCTCAGCGCGCCGCATCTTACCCGTGATGCTTTCTGGGAGCGGTACTACCGGTATGACGCGGAGGTGCAGGCAGACGGCACTGTCCTGTCCGGCGTGCCGAAGGCCGCTATCGCCGAGGAACAGGCGGCGATGTTCCTGATCAGAATCGACGTGCTGCCGGAGTTCGTCAAAGTGCCGACCCTGATCGTTCGAGCCACGGAGGGGTTGCTCGGGGGCGACCGCGGCCAAATCTTGCCGGCGGCGGAGGCCGAGCGCTTGCGGAGCCTTATCGCCGACAGCCGGCTGCTAGAGATTCCAGGCACCAATCATTACACCGCCGCACGTACGGAGACGTTCGCTCAGAGCGTGACGGGCTTTCTTGCGGAGGAACCGTGAGACGGGCGTCGAACTGGAGCCAGTCGCTCGAGCAAGCGGGCAGTGGCTGAGGGGGAGATGGGGGCGGGCTGGGGTGTGCGAGGATGTCCACGGGGTCGATCGTGAGCCAGGGGATGCAGATCGTGGGCGCTCTGCTGGTTCTGACAGCCTTTACCCTGGTTCAGTTTCGACTGCTCGACCCGCGCTCGTACGCCAGTCTGCTGCTCAATCTGGTGGGTTCCGCGATCCTCGCTGTCCTTGCCCTTGAGGATCACCAGTGGGGATTCTTGCTATTGGAGGGTGTCTGGGCATTGGTATCGCTCTGGGGTGTCATCGTTCGCCTGCGGGGCGCCCAGCCGGCCGGTCATTGACTCCATGGTTGCCCTCTCCTCTGGTTGGAGCTGGAGCTGTTTCGATCACCGGTAACCACGGTCAGGCTAAGGTACGGGCCATGATTTCGAGCGTGCGCGAGCATCGGGGGGAGTGAAGAGGGAGATGGACCGCGAGCAGTTGCACGGAACCAGGATGCAGGAGCGGGAGGCGGAGTTGCCAACCGCCCGGACCAAGGAGCGGCGGGAGCAGGCACTGGCCTATGGCCTCGCCTCTGCCGAGAGCATCAGGGACCGCTCGATCCCCCTGTTCAGTCGTGGTGGCGCCCGTTACTCCACCGGCGATACTTACCTCGGCGTGCCGTTTCTGGAGGATATGCGCGAGCTCGGTGGTCAGGATGTGGCCGTGATTGGCGCGCCGCTCGATGCGGGCACCACCTTTCGTCCGGGCACGCGGTTCGGTCCGCAGGCCTTGCGTCAAATCTCCCACCTGCCAAGCGGCTATAACTTCGAGCTGGGTGTCGATCTCGGCGAGCAACTGGACATGGTGGACGTGGGAGACGTCACCGTGATCCCGGCGAATATCGAGAAGAGTTTCGATCAGATCGACAAGGCGATCGCCTACCTCCACGAGCGGGCGGTCTTTCCCGTGATCTTGGGGGGAGATCACTCCATCGGCTACCCGGATGTCCGCGGCCTCGCGCCCTACGTGGACGGGAATATCGGGATCATCCACTTCGACCGTCACAGCGATCTGTCTGAGTACAACCTCGACGAGCGGATGCACGGTACGCCGTTCTTTCACGCCACGAACATCCCCAACGCCCCAGCGACCAACCTGGTGCAGATCGGGATCGGTGGGTGGACGGGGTCACGCGCCGGCGTGAAGGTGTCCCGGGAGCGGCGAGCCAGTGTCATCACCATGACCGACATTGACCGGTGGGGGTTAGAGCGGGTCGCGGAGATGGCCCTGGAGATCGCCTGGAAGAACGCCAAAGTCGTCTTTCTCTCCTTCGACATCGACTCGGTCGACCCCGCCTTTGCGCCGGGCACGGGCACGCCGGAGGCGGGTGGTTTGCTTCCCCGCGAGGCGCTGCGGATGCTTCACATCGTCACCCGGGAAGGTTTGGCCGGCATGGAGCTGGTCGAGGTTGCCCCGCAGTACGATGTTGGGGACATTACGTCGGTCCTTGGGGTGCGGGTCATCAACGACGTGCTCGGCACGCTTGTCAATGCCGGCAAGCTTGGCCGGCGGCCAGATGCTACACCGAAAGCCGACCCAGATGTGTCTGAGCAGGAGGATCAGGTCAACCCGGGCGGCGGGTAACGTTCGAGGGAGTTGCCATGCCTCCTTGTGACTTGGTGCTGGGGCAACCTGGCGCGGCTTGAACGCGGCTGCCGGGGCTGTCATCATCCCCCTATGTCCTACAGTGGCGATACGGAACGCCTCCGCCTCCCCGAACACCGAATCGCTTCCACGACCCCGGAGTGGACCGCGCCAGCTGGGCGCCGGTTCGACCCGGAGGGTCAGCCTGCACCCATGGCAGGGCAACCCGCCGGGCGAGATGCTGCACGACCTCGGCGGTCCCGACGAGGCCGGCTACGCCGCTGGTTGCTCAGCCTGGTCGTCCTGTTTGTGCTCGCGCCACCGCTGCTCGGGGCCTCGTTGGTGGCGGCCATCTATTGGCAGGCACGTTCCGACCAGACCCGTCCGGTCGATGCGATTGTGGTCCTTGGCACCGCTCAGTACAACGGGCGACCCAGCCCCGTCCTGCGTGCGCGGCTCGACCGTGCCCTCAAGGCGTACGAAGGGGGCGGCGCCTCGGTGATCGTGGTCACAGGGGGTAGGAATCCGGGTGATCTCTTCACCGAGGCGGAGGCAAGCCGCGACTACCTGCTGGAGCGCGGCGTTCCTGAAGGTGCCTTGCTGCTTGAGAACCAGGGTCGCGATTCCTGGCAGAGCATGCGCGGGGTGGCGCGGTTACTTCGAGCCCGAGATCTTTCCGAGGTGCTCCTCGTCAGTGACGGGTTCCACCTGTTTCGCCTCAAGTTGATGGCGCGTGACCTGGACCTGACACCGTACGGCGCACCAGCGATTGGTAGCCCGATCAAGCAGGGAGGCGGCGTCGAGTTTGGCTATGTGCTGCGCGAGGCTGCGGGTGTCGTCGCTCACCTGTGGCAGACGCGATAGCGGGGACTGCCCAGCCCTGCTCGTTCTGCCTCAGCGGTGATGCGGGCATTCGTGAGGCGCCATCGCCTCCATCACCCAGAGGTACTGGGCCGAGCGGTGGCCAAAGGGGGCCCGGGCGTAGCTCCCGAATCGCTCGACCACGCGCAGTCCCGCCATGCGGAGCAGGAGTTCAAGTTCACGGGGAAAGTACATGTGCCAGGCAAGGTCATCCGTGAACCGCTCATGGCGTCCGTCCTCGTGGTAGATCTCATAGAAGTAGAGGGTGTCGTCCCGCTGAGTGATGACGTCATACCGCTCCGTCGCTGTGCGGAGGAACCGGCGAATTCCCGGTTCTGGGGATCGAACGTCGACTTCCAGGCGCACCGGTCCGCCTACCTGGGCCTCCTCCAAGAACCCTAGGTGGGGCACCAGCAAGTCGATCGCGAAGCGGCCCCCGGGCGCCAGATGACGTCGAACGGCCCCTAGGCAGGCCAGTTGGTCTTCCAGGTCGTAGACATACGCAAGCGAGTTGAACCCAAGCAGGATGAGGTCGAATTGCTCGCCGAGGCAGAACGACCGCATATCCGCCTCGACGAAGGAGACGGCTGCTTGGACGGCGGAGGAGGCCTGCGCCACTTTCTCCCGGGCACGGGCGAGCAGCGGCTGGCTGACGTCCAGCCCGACTATCTGGAACGCCCCTTGGTCCCGGACGCCCTGCTGCGCCAATGGCAGGGTGATCCGCCCCGTGCCACAGGCAAGGTCCAGAACCTTCGTGGGGTTGTATTGATCCAGCAGCGCGGACCAGTAGGGGAGATCGGCGACGAAGCCGGTAGTTTCGAGATCGTAGATCCGCGCGTCGTGATGCATTGACCCTCCCACCATCACCGCCGGTGGTCGCTCCCCATGGTTGCTGCCGGGAACCCTCGCACGATGGAGGTTCCGGGGGAACGGGCACGGGAGCGTCTCGGAGCCGGCAGTCTAGCATTGCCGCCTCCAAGAGACGCTCTATACGTCAGGCGATCGGTCGTTGACGGTTTGCTGGGGAAGGGCACCCGTGCCAGCCCTTCCCGGGCATGACTCGCTTTCTCCTCCAAAAATGGTAGAGCGAGGAGTCTGCCCGGACCATGTGGGCGGTGAGGTGATCCGGATGGTTGGGAGGTAAGGAAGTGGATGGAGGCGGTGTGGTGCCGGAGGGGGGATTCGAACCCCCACGGTGTTACCCGGCGCATTTTGAGTGCGCTGCGTCTGCCGTTTCGCCACTCCGGCGGCACCTGGGATCAACGTCCCGGCGAGATTGTACCGCAGCCGGCTCCGCTTGCTCACGGTCGGGCCATCGAGGGCCCGTGCTATCCTTCGGGCCGTCTGCCTCGTCGGGTCTCACTGGACGCCGACGGCGTGTGTGATGGTGGCGGAGGTGCGGATCATGACCGAGCGGGCGACAAGCCCGCTCGGTGCGTGAGATGGTCATCCCGAACACCAGAACGTCCCTCTCGCCGCGCTTGAAGACTGGGATGGAGAACGTGGAGCTCATCGAGTCCACCGCCGAATCGGAGTCAGCGGGTAGGATTCCTTGATGGCGGGCCGTGCTCGTACCGTCGGCGGAGCCCGGTTGCCAGCTGGCGAATCGCGTGTGGGTCGGGTCGTAGAGACCACGGTTGAGCGAATCGTTCCCGGGGGAGCGGGGCTCGCCTTCGCGGAGGGGCGCACCATCTTTGTGGACTTGGCAGCACCGGGAGACCGGGTGCGGGTCCGCATCGACCGGGAGCAGGGAAGAACGGGCTTCGGATCCATTTTGGAGATCTTGGAGCCGTCGCCTGTCCGGGTCGAGCCACCTCACCCGGCCTTCATTCGCTGCGGCGGCGCTGACTTTCAACACCTGACGTACGACGGCCAGCTCGAGGCCAAGGTGGGCATCATCGAGGACTGTCTGCGCCGAATCGGCCGGATTGATCCCCCAGGGCCGATCTCGATCATCCCCTCGCCCCAGGAGTGGAACTATCGGGCGCGTGTCGAGTGGCAGCACGATGCGCAAGCAGGGCGGCTCGGCTATTTTGAGGCCAATTCGCGGACGGTCTGCGACGTCCGACACTGCCCGATGAGCGTGCCTGAGCTGAACGATCTTCTCGCAGACCTGCGAAGGCGACTCGAGGCGGGGGAGCTTCCGGCCGACGTGAAGGAGTTTCATGCGGCGTCGGGGGATGGAGCGATCGCCCTCTCACCACCGTTGAACCCTGAACAGGTGACGGAGTTAGAGCGGGTGATCGCCGGTGAGCGGTACCGCTTCGACGCGGAAACGTTCTTCCAGGTCAATCCGTTCGTGTTGGACTCGCTTGTCCAGGAGGCGCTGCGCTTCACAGGTGCCGCGGCGGGACAAGACGAGAACGTGGACCGGGCGGGACGTGCGCGTGGTCTAGCGGTCGATCTGTTCTGCGGTGTCGGTCTCTTTACCGTGCCACTGGCGCGTCGTTATCGGCGAGTAATCGGGATTGAGTCTGATCGCGGCGCGGCCGCATTCGCCAGCCGGAATCTCGAGGAGGCCGACCAGCGCTATGCCCGCGTTGAAACGGCGCGGGTCGACGAGTGGCTTCGCGCCCGGGCGGGCCGCCTGGCTCCGGCCGCCTTTGTTCTGCTCGATCCACCTCGGACCGGGATTGACCGGGCGACAATCGCCGGTTTGCTTCGTCTTCGGGCGCCCCGGCTGACCTATGTCTCCTGCGATCCCGCGACGCTGGCGCGAGACCTCCGGGGCCTACTCGACGGTGGCTACCGTCTCGATGCCGTTGTTGCCCTCGACCTCTTTCCGCAGACTCATCATGTCGAAGTGGTTGCCCACCTCCTTCGGGAGGAGGACGCGGTGGACGCGGCCTAGCTCCTTTCCGGGCTGTTGCAACCCTCTCCTCCCCAGGGGGTCGATCAGGCGAGACGCCGTTCGCTTGGACTAGGTTGACGTGTCCACCTGGGTGGCGGTTCATGGCCTCCGATCTGCGACATATGACCTGGCAGGGGTCTGCCTTCTCTTGCAACAGGTGAAGGAAGCACTTGGTGGTCGCCGCTTGGGAACCACGAATGAGGATATGAGGACGATGCCAAGGGAGGACCAGGAAGGACGTGATCTGACCGAGATGGGAGCCCGGGAGCGCGGTCCAGTAGCCGAAATTCGAGTGCGACTGCTTAGCCTTGCCGATGGTGAGGCTGAGATTGAGGTCGCGATCGACCCAAACGGCGAGTTGGCGGCCGCCTATGGGGAGGGTGACGAGCGAGAGGATGCCTACCAGCGCCTCTATGACACGGTCCAACGCGAACTGGGTGATGCCCTCCGCGTTCTCGCCGAGGGTGAGCCTGCTCCATCATGATCTGGTGTGCCATTGGGCGGCTGATCGCCGGGTCAGTTTATGGCCGGCTCACTCCTTCCTCGTCGGCCCGCGACCTCACGAGGGCAGGGCACGCAGATCACTCTTGCTCCTCGGGGGGATTGCAGTGACGCGTGAAGTCGCGCTAATCGCTTCTCGCGTGACACGTACTCGCTCGCTCACCGATACTTCAGCAGCCGGAAAGGCGCGAGAGACGCCTCCGAGCCTAGAGGAACAGGCCTGGTAGCACGGAAGCGGATAGGGTAGGCCGAGGTTGAGCACGGTATCAGAGCAACGCGCCATTCAGCAGCACGCTGGGCGTGATTTTGCCTCCGTCGACGAACTCGAGCGGGCGCTGCGTAGCGAGAAGTACGTCACCGAGCGTGGCCTGGCGACCACGCTCTACCTGACCCTGCGCCTCCGTAAGCCGCTCCTCCTTGAGGGTGAGGCCGGCGTCGGCAAGACGGAGATCGCCAAGACCCTCGCTGCCATACTGGAGACGCCACTCATTCGTCTCCAGTGCTACGAGGGCCTGGACGCAAGTTCCGCCATCTACGAGTGGGACTACCCCCGTCAGATGCTGTATCTCCGGACCATCGAGGCGACCGGCGGGCAGGACGTGGAGCAGGCCCGCCGGAACCTGTTCGGTGAAGAATTCCTGCTCAAGCGGCCGCTGCTCCAGGCGATCGACATCGCCCATGACCGCTCTCCCGTCCTTCTCATCGACGAGGTTGACCGGGCCGACCAGGAGTTGGAAGCGTTTTTGCTGGAGCTTCTCTCCGATTTCCAGGTCACCGTGCCGGAGCTCGGCACGATCCGCGCGGAGCACGTCCCGATCGTGATCCTCACCTCGAACCGCACCCGCGAGATCCACGATGCGCTCAAGCGGCGCTGCCTCTACTACTGGATCGACTTTCCGACGTTCGAGAAGGAGTTTCGCATTCTCGCCGCCAAGGTGCCTGAAGCCCCGGAGCGTCTCGCCAGGGAGATCTGCGGCTTTACGCAGGGCCTCCGAGAAGTGGATCTGTTCAAGCCGCCCGGCATGGCGGAGACCCTGGATTGGGCCCAGGCCTTGCTCGCCCTTGGTACCCGCGAGCTTCACGACACCGTCGTGGACGAGACCCTCGGGGTGATCCTCAAGTACCAGGAGGATGTCGACCGGGTCCGGGGCGATGTCGCCGCTCGCTTGGTTGCGCGGGCTGCCCGCGTCGCGGCAGGCTGAGCCCGCGTTGCCTCGAGGATCAGTAACCATCTCCGCCGATACGCTGCTCCGCAATCTGCTCACGCTGGGGCGGGAACTGCGGGATGCCGGGCTGCCTCTTGGATCCGGCCAGGTGATGAATCTCGTCGAGGCCGTGGCCACCATCGACCCGCGGAAGCAGGGCGATGTCTATCACGCGGCCAAGGCGACTGTCGTCACGAGGCCTGAGCATATCCCCCTCTTCGACGCCCACTTTGCCCGCTTCTGGCGCCGACTTGCCGACGAGATGGAACTCCCTATCGAGGCCTATCTTTCAAGTAGTGACCCGGAGAGCGTGCCGCTCAATGATGCCGCGAAGCCGCCCGCCAAGCAGGAGCGTCGTGGGGGCCAAACGGCGAACAACCAGGAGCGGACGATTCTTGCGGTCGAGGGCAGCGATGAGGCGGAGGCCGGCGAAACAGAAGACCTCGAGGTGCCGCCAGAGGACGTGCTGATCTTCAGCGCGAGGGAGGCGGTCCGTCGCAAGGATTTTGCCCAGTTCTCGCCTGAGGAGATCGCCGAGGCACGGCGGGTCATCGAGGGGATGACGTGGCGGCTGGGAATGCGGGAGACCCGCCGCCGGGAGCGAAGCAACCAGGGTGCCTTTATCGACCAGCGTGCGACCTTGCGCCGGAGCCTTCGGCACGGCGGGGTGCCCGTAGATCTGCGGCACCGGCGACGCAAGGAACGCATGCGGCCACTGGTGTTGCTCTGTGACATCTCCGGTTCAATGGACCGCTACAGCCGTCTCCTGCTGCGATTTGTCCATGCCTTGGAGCATGGGCTGGAGGCGGTTGAGGTTTTTGTCTTCGGCACCCGCCTCACCCGGATTACCCGTGAGTTGCGCAGCCGTGACGTGGACGATGCGATTGCCGAGGTGACCAAGTCGGTGGAGGACTGGTCGGGCGGCACCCGGATCGGGGAGTCCATCAAAACGTTCAACTACCGGTGGAGCCGGCGGGTGCTGCGCTCTGGCGCCACCGTGGTCGTAATCAGCGATGGATGGGATCGTGGCGACCCAGCCCTTCTGGCAACCGAAATGGCGCGCCTCCAGCGCTCCTGCCGGCGTTTGGTCTGGCTCAATCCTCTCCTTGGTGCCCCAGGGTATCAGCCACTGACTCAGGGAATCCGGGCCGCGTTGCCCTACGTCGATGAATTCCTGCCGGTCCACAACCTCCAGAGCCTCGAAGCTCTCGCCCAGTTGCTCGGCGCCGTCGCCGACCGCCGTCCCGTCCGCAAGCACGTACCGGTAGCTTCCGGTCACGGTCGCACTGCCGGCTTGGCTGGTTCGACAAACATGCGCGGGGCGTGAGGGTGTCGGAACTGGAACCGGCCATACCGTTGTGTGCCTGCTTCGCGTAGGCGGCCATGCGTCGCAGGACCCTTTGCTATACTTTCGATAGTCAAGGGTTGACGATAGAAAGGATCGGGGCAGGCTCGTGAAGGACGTGATGCCGGAGATCGATGCCTGGCGGGCGGGTGGAAATCGGATCGCCTTGGCGACGGTCGTCAAGGTGGAGGGGTCAGCGCCGCGCCCGGTTGGGGCGGTCATGGCGGTTTCAAGCGGCGGAGACCTGACGGGCTCCGTCAGCGGCGGCTGCGTCGAAACGGCAGTCTTCGAGGAAGCTCAGGACGTTCTCAAGACGGGCACCCCCAAGCTCCTCCGCTACGGAATCACGGACGAGATGGCGTGGGATGTTGGACTCGCTTGCGGCGGGACCATCGAGGTGTTCGTCGAGCCACTGCCCGAATGAGCGTGACGAGCACGACCGGCACTGGCCTGTTTGACCGGCTGAAGGAAGCGCTTGCGGCAGGAAAACCAGTGGCGGTGGCGACCGTGATCCGAGGTGAACCCCTCGGGGCGAAGCTGCTGGTGCTGCCGGATGAGGTTGTCGGCTCCCTCGGCGATGCGACGTTAGACGAGGAGGTCCTCGCCGACGCGCAGACCCTCCTGGCCTCGGAGCGGTCGGAGACGCGGCGTTATGCCATGGTGGGCCGTGAGGATGGGGTCGAAGTCTATGTGGAGGTTCACCCGCCTCCGCCGACCCTACTGATCTTCGGCGCCGTCCACGTTGCTCAGGCTTTGACCCGGTTCGCCAAGTCGCTCGGCTTCCGCGTCATCGTCACTGATGCGCGAGCAAAATTGGCAACACCGGAGCGATTCCCGGAGGCTGACGAGATCGTTCAGGCCTGGCCGGATGATGCACTGAGCCAGATCACAGTCCAGCCCAACACCTACGTCGCGATCCTCACGCACGACCCGAAGTTCGACGAGCCTGCATTGCTGGGCACGCTGGAGACGCCAGCCCCCTACATCGGGGCCGTCGGTAGCCGCGGCACGAACCAGGACCGACGTCGCCGTCTCCTTGAGGCTGGGGTGCCGGAGGAGCGCCTGAGGCGTATTCACGGCCCGATCGGCCTCGATATCGGGGCGGAAACGCCTGAGGAGATGGCGATCAGCATCCTGGCCGAAATCATCGCTTCTCGCCACGGCCGCTCTGGCGGCCCTCTCACCACTGCGTCGGGTTCGATCCGCGGCCCGCTCGACTCAGTCTCACAGGCTGCCGATCCCACGAGCCCCGTCACCGCCGCCGGGAGGGTGTCGACTGAGTAAGAGCCAGGGTTCCGTTTCTGGGGTCGTGCTCGCGGCTGGTGGATCGTCGCGGCTCGGGCGTCCGAAGCAACTCCTTCCCCTCTCCGGTCGCCCCATGCTTGCGCATGTGCTCAAGCATGCCGTCGCGTCAATGTTAGACGAGGTGATTCTGGTCCTGGGGCATCAGGCTGAATGCATTTCGGCGGCGGTAGGCGAGTGGGGACAGCGTGTCGTCGTGAACCGGGAGTATGCGACTGGCCAGAGCACGTCACTCCGGGCCGGCTTGATTGCGATAAACCCGGACGCCGCAGCCGTGGTCTTCCTGCTGGGCGATCAACCCCAGGTTCTCCCTCAAGCAATCGACGCGCTCATCGACGCGTTTCGGACTCGTGCAGCCTCGATCGTGCTCCCGACCTATGGTGGCGTGCGTGGCCACCCGATCCTCATCGCCCGACCGCTGTTTGCGGAACTACAGTCTGTCAGCGGCGATCGCGGCGCCCGCGACGTGATCCGCTCCCATTCGGATGCCGTCCTTCAGGTTCCGGTGAGCG
Source organism: Thermomicrobiales bacterium (assembly GCA_030446955.1). Taxonomy (GTDB): domain Bacteria; phylum Chloroflexota; class Chloroflexia; order Thermomicrobiales; family UBA6265; genus LC2-1. Next base: position 1,280 of record JAUJMG010000051.1, on the reverse strand, counting down.
GCACGTTGCCGAGGGACGTGGACACCGAAGAGGATTACGAGGCGCTGCTTGCTAGGTGGCCTGCAGTGGACGACATTGCCCTCCTTGGCGACTCCAGGTTGTCATAAAGCCGCACAACAAAAGGGGCCAGACCGAGGATTGCGGGTCGAATCCGCTCACCTTCCTTGGGATGCTGGCCGGCACCAGCGCCTGAATGGTGATCTGGCGCACGTTGTCTGGCGGTGACCGCCCAACCCACGGCATCGGAGTTGCAGAACGGCACCAGGGCGATCCGCCGGGGGTCGCGATGGCGCGGGGTGACGATGCGGAACTCACCGGTTTTGCCATACGTCAGCATTGTGGTTGCCGCGATCTTAGGGGCCACGGTTCTCGTCTCCTACTTTTCGCGTTCCCGTGGTCCGGTCTTCTCCCTCTCTGAGCTGGAGATCGGGTTGGTGGCGGTCGCATTCACCCTCTTGATCTTCGCCGCGGAGGGGCTCATCTCTGTCCTGCTGGAGGGACGGGAGCTTCATCCGGGGCGGGTCCGACCACGCCTGACCAATCCCTTGAGCCTCGCCATCGTGGCCTTCTCATTGCTGCTCTTCGCGGTCGCTATCGCCCTGAGCATCGGTCTCATCAATGGTTGGGACCCTGAGGTCATTGGTCTGTTGGCCGGTGTGGGCAGTATCGATCTAGCCCTGTTGCTGGTCTTCTACAAGGAAGCATTCGTGGGGGACGAAGCCCACTTTGACCGTCGGGACGACGGTGTCCCGTGGTAGGGGAGTCGGTTTGTCCCGGCGGCCTCAATCCCCATCTCGACCTCCGGCCAGTTTGACGTGGAGCATGCTTACCGATGATGCGCGCGAATACCCGCACTGACACCCGGAACCCGAGCTTCGACCTTCCGGCCCCGGAGTTGGGGGATTTTGACGAACGGCAGTACTCGACCCGGCGGCGGTTTTTGAAGTGGATGATTCGGATCGGGTATGGCGCGTTCGCGTTGGCCTTCGCCCTGCCAGCTCTTGCGCTGCGTGCCCTGCAAACCGAGCAGCAGGGGATCGCCGAGGGAGATGTCCTCGTCTTCGCCAGCGGGAACGCCGGTGCCCAGGCCGGTGCAGTGGTGAAGCCGGGTGACATCCCTGAAGGGACAGGGCTTCAAGTGTTTCCGCAGGGCAAGACCGACAACCAGAGCAACTTGGTGGAAGTGGTCCGGATCGCGGCTGGTGAGGGTGTCGAAGGGTTGGTGGCCTACAGCGCGATCTGCACCCACCTGGGCTGTGCGGTCTACGCCAAGCTCAATC
>JAUJMG010000050.1:3111-16531 GCA_030446955.1 Thermomicrobiales bacterium | reverse complement strand
GTCGGTTCGCCGCTCTCGTCCCGGTCTACTTGGCCGCCCACTGGGTCCGACGTGGCGCGGGTAACACCCGCCCGAGCGAGAGCTGCGGAGTTGGCGACCGCCAGGTGCCCACAGGTTCGGACCAGAACGGCCGGCCGGTTTCCAGTGGCTTCGTCAAGGTCGTAGCGGGTCGGGTGGCGGTGAACGTCGAGCCGCGTGTCGTCGTAGCCCCGTCCCTGCAGCCAGCCGTCGCCAGCGTCCCCGATCGCGCCGGAGCCGATCGGTTCCGCGGCGGCCCGTCGAAACGCGTCCTGAAGCACGGCGAGAGTCGGGGCAGCGCCGGGAGTAGCATCGATGCTCGAGAGCGATTCGCCAAAGGCCATCGGGTGGGTGTGGTTATCGTTGATGCCGGGCAGGAGGGGACGGCCGCCGAGGTCCACGATGCGGGTTGCCCTGCCCGCCTCCGACCGCACCTCGCCATCGCTGCCCACCTGAACGATCCGGTTACCGAGAACCGCGACGGCTTCTACCTCGGGCCGGGCATCGTCCACAGTGATGATGGGACCGTTCACAAAGATCAGGTCTGCGGGCATTCGATCTCCTCAATGTTCCTCGCGCGGCCGAGAAGCGTGCCCGCCTGACGGGCAGGCGGGTCGGACTGAATGAGCGTGATCACACGACGACCCACGATCCCTGATCCCCTGTATTGAAGCCAGAAACGGGGATGGGGGGATGGGCAGACGGACTATCATTTCTGCTCCAGCCACCAGCGAGCGAGGTGGTCGGCTCGGGCGATCCAGATATCACCAGCGTCGATGGCATGGTCGATCAGGTGGGCGACCGCCCGAGAGGGACCAGGACGACCGGAAACGAACGGGTGCAAGGTGAGGCACATCAGCTTGCCCTCCGCCCGCAACACGTCCAGGTCCTCCCTCCAGCACTCAAACGTCTGCTGTGGCGTCAACATCTGATCCATGAAGTAGGTGTAGTCGTCGAAGAAGCGCGAGGGTGGGAGCTGAACCAACGGTGGTCCTGTCGTCTCTGGCCGAATCATATAGGGCAGGTCGCCACCCGGCTCGTCCATTACCCAGCTCAAGCCCATCTCCTGGGCAATCTCGTGAGTGGCGGCGTTGTAGCGCCATCCCGCCGTCTTGTGGCCGACCGGCGGAGTACCAGCGATGGCGGACAGCGTGTCGAAGGTACGACGCATATCGACCCGCTGCTCATCGTCGGGGAGACGATTGTAGGGGCGGTGGTCCCAGGTATGGAGCGCGATCTCGTGGCCTTTGGCCACGGCCCTCCCTACGAGATCTGGGCGTTCCTCAGCGACCCGACCAACCCAGCAGAAGGTCGCTTGCACGCCGGTGTCGGCAAGGAGATCCAGGAGGCGCTCGGTGCCCGTGGCGTCGTAGGCTGTCTGGGAGACCCAGTAGGTCTCGTCCTGGCCGCGGCTGTTGGCTTCGCCGTATAGTCCATCGACATCGAATGTCAGGCAGAGCGCGGCTCGGTGGCCGGCGGGCCAGAGTGGGCGACTGTTGTCCGTCGTCTCCATCGCGACCTGCTTTCGCTCCTTCCCCAGTCACAGCACTCGCGCACGTGGCCTCCGCCCCTACCGTGCCTCGAAGGCGATCTCGGCAACGGCGGCGGCCAGGGTGTCGATCTCCTCCTCCGTGTTCCACCACCCGCAGGCGGCGCGGGTGACTGATGGACCGGGCGGGTAAGCGACGTAGCGGACGGTGATCCCTCGCTCGTAGAGCCGGGCGGCCATGTCTTGCGGCGTCACGCCCTCCGTCTCAAAGCAGACCAACCCTGCCATCGCGTGCTTCGGGGTGATCACCGTCACCCCTTCGACCCGGTCGAGGGCCTCCCAGCATCGCTGGCCCAGCATGGCGACGCGGTCGTAGAGCCAGTCGAGGCCGACGCTGTCACGGAGGAAGAGGAGGGCTGCCTCCTGTGCAAGTACCGCCGGCCCGTAGAACTCGCCGATCTCGTAGCGATTGGCTCCGGCGGCAGGCATCACGTAACCGCTGGGGTCGACCTGGGCGTAGCGGATATTCGTCGGGCGGATGTCGGCAAGCCGCTCCATGCGGACGTAGAGCGCTCCGGTGCCCTCAGGACCGCAGAGCCACTTCTGGCCCGCCATCGCGTAGGCATCGACACCCAGGGCGTGAAGATCTACCAGGATTTGGCCCGCTGCCTGGGCCGCGTCGGCGACGACCATGATCCCGCGGCGGTGAGCCATCTCCACCACGTTCGCCAGCGGGATGACTGCTCCAGACGACCACATCACATGGGAGAGGGCGATGACGCGCGTTCGCGGCGTGATCATCGCTTCCAGGGCGCCGACCACGTCCCCACCACCGTCGCCAATATCGGCGTAGCGCACGACAACACCGAAGCGATGTGCGAGAAGGCCGAGCGGGGCGAAGAGAGCGGGGTGTTCCAGGTTGGTGGTCAGGATCTCATCGTCGCGATGCCAGTTGAGGCCGAAGAGGGCCGTATTCAGTCCCTCGCCGGTGCTGTGGGTCAGGCCTATCTCCAGCGGGTGGGCCCCGAACAGCTCCGCAATGACGCCGCGGACCCGCGCGTTGCGCAGCCGGTTGCCCTCGTAAACCCCCGGCACGATCCGTCCCTCATACAGCTCTGTGAGAGCGGAGGCGACCAGCGCGTCGTGGGCCTCCACCGGCAGCGGGCCGTTTGTTCCAACGTTGAAGTAGCGCGTACGTGCCACTGCCGGCAATCGCTTCCGCAGTTGCTCCACCTTCTGGTCCGTCGTCGCGCTTGCAATCACCTACGGTCTCCTATCGCTGCACCGTTGGGCCAGCGGACGGTGCCCAGTCGCTGATCAGGACTTGAACGCATTAACGTCGTCGTGTCAGTCTGCCGATGACGCCGAAGCGGCGGCTGAGAGATGCGCGTTGACGGCGCGAAGCGCCTGGTCCAGGTCGCTGGTGATGTCCTCCACGTCCTCGATGCCGATCGAGAGGCGGACCAGTCCCTCCCCGATGCCCACCTCGGCGCGCTGCTCGGGCGTGAGCGCCCGGTGCGATGACATCGCCGGGTGAAGGACCAGGGTGTAGACGTCGCCGAGGGAGGTGGCGGGCACACAGAGCCGCAACGCCTGGAAGAACCGGAAGATCTCCGCTTGACCCGCGTCTGCGACCTCGAAGGAAACCATTCCCCCGCGGAGGTCGTCATTGAAGACGCCCGCTGCGGCGCCGAGATCGGACCGGCCCGGGTAGTTGACCTTCGCGACGGCCGGATGGTCGGCTAGCCAGGCGGCGACCCGGGCGGCGCTCTCACTCTGCCGGCGGACCCGTAGCGGTAGGGTCTTGATGCCCCGGAGGGTCAACCAGGCCTCGAACGGGCCGAGCGTAGGACCAGTTAGTTTCGCCTCTTCGCGCAAGGCTGCCGCCCGCTCACGGGTCGTCGCAATTACGCCGCCAACCACGTCACCGTGGCCGCCCAGATATTTGGTGGTGGAGTGCACGACAACATCGGCGCCGTGCCGGACCGGATTGACGAGGTAGGGCGATGCGAAGGTGTTGTCGACCATCAACCGCGCGCCCTCCGCGTGCGCCAGCCGGGAGATCGCGGCGATGTCCGGGACGCGCAGGAGCGGGTTGGAGATCGTCTCGAACGCGACGAGGGCCGGCTTGACCTCGCGAATCGTCGTCGCTAGGGCGTCCAGATCCAGGATGTCGACAAAGGTCGTCTGGACGCCGAGCTGCGCGAAGAGTTTGGTGAGCATCGCGTAGGTCGCGCCATAGACGTCACGCGCGGCGACAACGCGCGACCCCGCTTGCACTTCGTGCAGGATGGCGGCGTGGATGGCGGCCATCCCGGAGGCGTACGCCACGGCATCCTCGGTGCCTTCCAGCGACGCAACCGCGGTCTCGAGGGCTCGGGTTGTCGGGTTGCCGTAGCGGGTGTAGACGTACCCTTCGCGCTCGTTGCCGAAGACCGCATCAAGCGTCTCGGTTTCGTCGTAGAAGAAGGATGACGTGGGGTAGATCGGGGTAGCGGTGGGCGTGAAGTCCGGTTTTGGTGCGCGCTCGCCGGCATGGACGGCTCGGCTGGCAAAACCTCGGGCCGGACTGCTGTCGGTGCGGCCGTTGGGCGAGACCACGGCGTGTTCCCTTTCTTGACCCCAACGTGAGGGGGCGGGTCGCTGGACGAGGAGTCTAGGGGGGAGCGCTGAAGGGCGTCAATCGAGCGGAGTCTCATCTTCCGCGCTCTCCGCTGGCCGCTAGGCCGGTGTTGCCGGTTCGGCAAGTCTAGCGACAGGTGTGAGGCCACCGCACACCTTGTCGCCCACCTCCACTAGGAGGGTTGCCGTTGTCGGCAAACGAAGGGTGACCTGAGAGCCGAATTTGATCATGCCCAGACGTTCTCCCTGGACCAGTGTGGTCCCCTCGGGAGCCCAGGTCACGATCCGGCGAGCGATCAGTCCGCTGATCTGGGTGACGACGCAGGGACCGTGCGCGGTCATGAGGTAGCTCGCAAGTTGGTTGTTGCCGTGCGTTGCGGCGCGGGTCATCGCGTTTCGGTAGCCACCGGCCCGCTGACGCTGCGCCACGACCTCTCCGTCCACGGGAGAGCGTTGGATGTGGACGTCCCATAAGGCAAGGAAAATCACGACCTCGGTGAGTTCGGCCTGGCAATGGGCATCCCAGGCGGGACCTACATGGATCACACGTCCATCCGCCGGTGACAGCGCCATTCCGGGTTGCACGACGATGGAGCGCTCAGGATCGCGGAAGGTGAGCGCGGTGGCGACGGCAGCGAAGAGCACCAACGGGATCGCCGGTGGAATTGCCAGCGCGACGGGCAGCCCCACCGCGATGAGCGCCATCAGCGCCGTCCGGCCCTCCGAGAGGAGGCGCCAGCGTGTACCCCTCAGGCGTTTTCGCGCGGACCGCGCGCCGTTAACAGGAGCGCGGGGGGGATGTTCCACAGGTAGACCTCACGTTTGACGTCTGCAAATTGTGCCCGCAGCAGGGGTGCGAGGTATCGGGGGTGGTATTGCAACGCTACAAAGACACCATCTGGGTGCAGCGTTCGGGCCGCCGCCTGGAGGATCTTTGTGATCTCAGCCGGCTCTAGCAAGGTGAACGGCACCGCGGACACGATCGCGTCGAATCCGGGTAACCCCTGTGCCTCGCGGACCTCGACGATTGCCTCCGCCGACTCCGGCACTACGGTCAGGCGGGGATCGTCGATGGTCGCTCGCAGGTGGCTAACGAACGGGGGGTAGACCTCGAAGGCCCACAGCTGGCCATCGTCCGGCAACGCCGCGAGCAGTTCCCGGGTGATAGCACCGGTTCCCGGCCCCAACTCAACCACGGTGTGCGCTGTTTCCATCCCCGCCAGCCGGGCGATGCGCCGTGCCACGCCACGGCTCGTCGGTGCTACGGCGCCGACCGTCCGTCGAGCCTGGAGAAAGGCCTTGAGGAACGTACCAAACGTACCAGCAGATGATCGGCCCGCAGGAGCTTTACGGGAGCCGTCCGACAACGCGCCTCACCTCTTCGACATCACCGGCTTGCGCATCGTCGTTCACAATCTGGATGACGATGCTCCACAGCACGTAGGCTCCGAGGGTGACGGCGGCCACGATGGCCACAGTCTCAATTCGGGGCCAGAGCCCGAGCGGTAGGAGGGCCGCGACCATCGCCGGCAGGAACCAACGCGGCGACCGCGCTAACGTCGGGAACGGGTGGTGGCAGACCATCAAGGCGGCGAGACCAAGACCAACTGCACCGGCTTCCCGCACGCTCACGCCAAATGGTCCCACGACCGTTATACCCAGGAGCGGGCCCGCCACGGTGGTCGGCAGGCCGGAGAACGCTCCTCGTATGGGCTGCGCGTGAAAGCGGGCCAACCGGAATGCGCCGGCTAGGACGAAGGCCAGTGCGGCTCCAAGCCGAACCGGAGCGGGTGTGCCGACATAGTAGGTCGAAAAGAGGAACGCGGGTGCGACCGCGAACGCGATGACGTCGGCGAGCGAGTCGAGTTGCTCGCCCATCGTGCTTGTCGCCCCAAGTCGCCGCGCCAAGGTGCCATCGACGCCATCAGCGACCATAGCCAGGAGGATCAGGCCGAGGCTTAGGTCCCAACTACCGACCCGTGCAGCTTCCATCGCGACCAGGCCGCATGTGAGCGTAAGCATCGTGGCCAGAGTCGGCAATAACTGCCGAAACTTCACTGCATCAGGCCCCTTCTAATACGGTGCAACACACCGGAACGTCCATTGCTCCGTCTGCCGGTTCCGGCGCCAAGCGGCGTCTAGCCGCGCGCCCAGTTCATCATGGCTTCGCAATTCGCTCGCCTCGGACTCCTTACCGCCTTTCTGTACCCGAGCCCACATCGCCATTGACGCACTCAAGTCACCCGGCGGTTTGGTTGAAATGCTCTTTCTCAGGCGCCTAGAGTCCGCCGCACTGGTCGGTAATTGGTGCCCAAGCTACCAATTCCTCTGGAACTTCCTGTCACCCGCAGTTGTCCACGAACGTTACCCGGCCTGGTCTGGCGAATCGCGTTCCGATCGGAGCGATCGCTACGATGCACTCATGGTGTCTCGCCCCGGTCAGGTCCCAGCCTACCCCGAGTTGGCCGCCCTGCGCAGCATCGGCGAGACGGCATAGGTGGCGAGCCGCCGGCCGGCGGCGCACAGTGACCATGCTAAGAACCCGGAGGATGAGAAGTCGGCACGTGCCTCCAGCGCCAGTCGCCACGCTGGCGATATCCCCTTACCCCATCCCGCACCTGTCCACGGCCTGCCATTCGGGCGGAGGACCGAGCAACTTCCCGGACGAGACCAACTTCTATGCCGCGCCTGATGCCACCGTCGCCGGGAGGAGTGGAATCTGACGAGCGGCAGAGCAAATTAGGGCTTCCGTTTGTCCTTACTCGGAGCTAGAGCTGGAGAACGGGACACACCACGTAAAGTTGGCTGGCGATGGCAGGATCTCGCTGGTGGGATGGCGGATCTGATCGACACCCGAATGGTCAATACGGGGTCGTCCTCGTGCTCGTCACTAGAGAGGTGGGCGAGAAAGCGAGGGACTCCTACGTCTTGGCCAACTGGACATTCCAGCACGACGAGATCTGGGCAAGGGGAAGATCGCGCCCGACCCTCCCCTGCCAGTACGATTCGACGCACGCTCGCGCTGACAAGCGGAGGTTAGCTCTGTGAAGGTGCCGTCCACCGGGTCGTTTGGCTTTCGGGCGAATGAGGATAAGTTTCTTGGCTGCCTGCTCGGCCTAGCGATCGGTGACGCCCTTGGGATGCCTGTCGAGGGATGGAGTCGGGAACGGGTCGTGGAGCGGTTCGGTCATCTCGATGGCTACCATCCCCGCGTCTTTCCGGATGGCACAGAGGTCAAGGCCGGGGAGTTTACCGACGAGACCGAATTCGCCCTCAGCATCGTGGAATCCGTGACAACCAACCGGGGCGCGCTCGACCCTGACAACATCGGTGCCAGGCTCCTCTACCTCGTTCGGGGTGAATCCCGGCGATGGATGTCACCGGAGACCCTTGTGGCGCTCGATGCTGCCGAGGAATCGCTGAACTTCGCCGTGGCCCTGGATGAGGATGCTCCCGCAAGCGGTGATGTGGCGACTCGCGGCGTGCCGGTTGGCTTGCTCTACGCCGTCGGCCGCTTCGATGAGGCGGGCCTGCGCCGGGATGCGGAACGCGTCACCCGCCTCACGCATGGCAGCCCGGCAGCGATCGCCGGCGCGACCGCCGTCGCCTACGGAATCAACCTGGCCGTGCGTGGAGACCTGCCACCGGATCGCTGGGCCGGGGAGACCGCGCGGTTCCTCGGAGGTGGCGAACTCGCCGACGCCCTCACCCGCTCAAGCGAGTTACGGGCGGACGCCACGCCGGTTGACGAGGCAATCGCCGCTCTCGGCAGTGGAAGCCCGGCTCGGGAGAGTGTCGCCGCGGGCTTCTACGCGGCCATGGCCGCCGAGGTGTTCGAGGATGCCGTCTTCGCCGCCGTCAATGCCGGTGGCGATGCGGATACCATCGGCGCCATCGCTGGTGCCCTCGCGGGGGCGGCCGGTGGCGCGAGCGGCATCCCACAGCCGCTGATTGACGATCTAGAGGGGAGAATCTATGTCTCCCTGGCCGCCCCGTGGTACTACCGGACCGCCCTACAGAAGGCCGGCCTGATCATTGACCTCCGACCCGAGGGAGAGCAGCCTCCTCCACGCCCATCTGCTCCGCCGCGGGTGTAGAGCCGATAGCGAGCCAGCGGAAGGGGCCGAGGACGAACTTTCCCCTCGACTGGCCCCGCAGGATGGAAAATCTCTACTCTGAGAAGCGCTCCTCCTGCCAGGGGTCAGCGTTGTTGTTGTAGCCGTATTTCTCCCAGAAGCCGAGGCGGTCCTCTGCCATGAACTCCACGCCACGGATCCACTTCGCGCTCTTCCAGGCGTAGCGCTTCGGTACCACGGAGCGCAGCGGGTAGCCATGCTCAGGCGTCAGTTCCTCGCCGTTGTGCTTGGTCGCGAAGAGTACATCCTCGTCGTCGAAGGCCTCCATCGGGATGTTGGCCGTGTAGCCACCCTCGGAGTGAAAGAGTACGAATTTCGCCTCGGGCTGGACCCCGACCAACTCCATGATGTGGCGGGCGGAAACCCCTTCCCAGTCGTTATCTAGCTTGCTCCAGCGGGTCACACAGTGCATGTCGGCGTGGACGGTCGTCCGCGGCAGCGCGAGGAACTCGTCCCAGTTCAAACGGAGCGGTCGATCTACTAGACCGAAGACGCGGAAGTCCCAGGTCGCCGGATTGAACGACGGGATCGATCCATAGTGGAGGACCGGCCAGCGCTCGGTGAGGTACTGGCCGGGGGGGGTCCGCTCCGCCAACTCGGGAGCGACCTTTGGGCGCTTCAGGCCCAGAGAACGGAACACCATTGAGACCTCCGCAGGACTTGGGGAAGTGGCGGGCAGGGTGGAGCCGCCAGGGTGAGTCACTTACGGTCAAGTATACGTGCCGGACCTCCCTGGAGGCTCACCCGAGTGTCACTCGTGCCTCCCCGCCTGTATCGAGGGCTGCGCTCTCGTCTGTCGACCAGCGGGCGTCGAATTCGTGGCGAAGGATGCTCATCGCGATCTGATCGTGGTAGCCGCCGTCGAAGAAAAGGTCGTCCCGGAGACGGCCCTCGACCGTGAATCCGGTCTTCTCGTAAGAGCGGATTGCGCGGACGTTCCAGGCAAGTACCGTCAGCGACACGCGGTGCAGGTTGCGGGTATGGAAGAGGTAGCGCAGCAACGCAACCATCGCGTCGGTGCCGTAACCCTTGCCCCTGGCGGTACGATCGCCGATGAGGATCATCACCTCTGCCGAGCGGGTCTCGGTGCTGAGCCGCTCGAAGTCCACCCTGCCGATGGTCGTGCCGTCGATCAGGTCGATCGCAAAGTAGCCGGCGTGGTCGAAGCGGCTGAAGCGTCCGGTGAGATCGTCTGCGAACCGCTGATCGACGACAGGGGTGCTCGTCATCCCCCAGAACCGCATCAGTTCTGGGTCGTCAAACCAGGCCCGGAGCAGCGGCAGGTCCCGTTCATGGAAGGGACGGAGTCGTACCGTTCTCCAGGCGATCATGAGCGCCCACGACCGCCTCTGTCCGTGGCAGCTCCACACGCGTGAGCCGGGACATCATGCAGGCGGCCACTTCGAGTATCCAACCCGCTTCTCTTTAGCACTCTCGACACAGGAGTGCTAACGTCGCTTGACGCTCTATCACCCCTCGCTATACTTGGTAAAGCCACGCTTGAGTTCCCGCCTTTCGGTGCCGGGGCGGCTTGAGGATGAATTCACGCCTCTCGCGTCGCTGCACTGCTTTTACCGACGGTTGACCGATATGCCACAGGATACGATGACCGACAAACGCGACTACTACGAGGTCCTCGGCGTCGAACGGGGCGCGTCGATCGAGGAGATCAAACGCGCCTACCGCTCCCTCGCCCGGAAATACCACCCGGACGTGAACCGGGAGAACGGTGCCGAGGAGCGGTTCAAGGAGATCAACGAGGCGCACGAGGTGCTGTCCGATCCGGATCGCCGCGCCGCGTACGATCGGTTTGGTCACGCTGCCAACGGCATGGGTGGGGGCGCCGATCCGTTCGGCTTCGGTGCCTCCCCGTTCGGTGATCTCTTCGAGAGTTTCTTTGGCGGGGCGCAGACGGGACAGCGCCGCCGGAGTGCGCCTGCCCGTGGCGCCGATCTGCAGGTGACGGTTCGCCTGACCTTTGAGGAGGCGGTCTTCGGGGTCGAGAAGGATGTTGAACTCACTCGCCTCGAAACCTGTGAGGTCTGCGACGGTACCCGGATGAAGGACGGGCAGACGCCCCCGCGTTGCTCCACCTGTGGGGGGAGCGGTGAAGTCCGTCGCGTCCAACAGACGATCCTGGGCCAGTTCATGACTGCTGCCCCCTGCTCCACCTGCCGGGGCGAGGGAGTCCAGATCACCGATCCCTGCCCTAATTGTCGCGGCCGGGGTCGGGTCAGCCGCGCACGGACTGTGACGGTGACGATCCCTCCGGGGATCGACGAGGCGGCCACCTTGCGATTGACAGGGCAGGGAGAGGCGGCGCCACAGGGCGGCGCGCCGGGAAACCTGTTCGTCAAGGTCCAAATCGCGCCGCACCCGCTCTTCTCGCGGCAGAACAAGGCGATCCACCTCCAGATCGGGATCAACGTCGCCCAGGCCGCCCTTGGTGATGAGATCGAGATTGCTACGATCGACGGACCGGTCGAGTTCCGGATCCCGGCCGGGACCCAGTCCGGGCAGCAATTCCGCCTGCGTGGCAAGGGGGTGCCGGATCTGCGTGGGGGAGACCGTGGCGACCAGATCGTGATGGTGCAAGTCATCACGCCGAAGGAGCTGACCCCGGAGCAACGGGACCTTTTTGAGCGACTCGCCGGCTCGCTCGGGAGTGAGGTCACGCAGCAGCATGCCCACCGTGGCTTCTTCGACAAGGTCAAGGACGCCCTCGGGGTTTGACGGAGCCGCGCGACCACAAGCGGGCTGTTGACCAGCGAGCGATCGAGGAGTTCCAGTCCCCATTCGTTGGTGTCGTGTGGGCGTGATGAGGTTCCGGAGGTCCGAGGTGATACGCCGAATCCTTGTCCTCGGTGTGGTGGTCGGGCTGCTGAGCGGCTTAGCTGGCCTCCTGGGAGCAACCGCTCAGGACGGCACCCCGGCGGGGGGCCATGGGCATGGCGGGCACGGGCAGGCGAGCCCTGCGGCGGACTCGCCCTATGCTGGCCGCTACGATACCTCCGCTGCGATCCGGTCCCTCACGCCCGATGAGATTGCCCAGATCGAGCGGGGCGAAGGGGCAGGGTTCGCGCTGCCGGCAGAACTGAACGGGGTGCCAAGTCCACGCCACGCCCTCGATCTCGCGCACCAGATGGGGCTGTCTCACGAGCAGCGGATGCAGGTCCAGCAGATCTATGACGAGATGCGCGGGAGGGTGATTCCGGCCGGAGAGCGTTATCTGGCGGCGGTGCAGGCACTGGAGGAAGACTTCCGAGCAGGGACGCTGACGGAGGAGACCCTACCGGATCGTGTAGCCGAGGTCAGCCAGCTAGAAGGCGAGTTGACGACGGCCCATCTGGTGGCTCACTTGCAAACGGCAAAAGTGCTAACCGGCGAACAGGTTGCCATCTACCAGCAGCTCCGCGGATACGAGCCTGTCAGCACGCCTAGCGCATAGCGCGGTTGGGCTGGAAGCGGACCGCTGCTCCACGGCTTCCATTCGGGCTGGCTGCATCTTGGGTGGCCCGTAGAGCGACGGCCAGATGGGAGACAGACGGCATCGTCCGCGCGCTATCCGACCTCCTGACGGAAATGAGGAGCGGAGATGGGGCTCACCCTAGCGGAGGACGCGGCGGGTGGAGCGGATCTTCCTTGACAGCCTCAACGGCCCATGCGTAGCATGAACGGAAGGGAACGCGGTCGGTGGCGGGTGGTGAAATGGTATCACAAGGGTCTTTGGAACCTTTGTTCCAGGTTCGAATCCTGGCCCGCCAGCCATTAATGACAGCCCTTTCCTTGCTCCTCTCATCACGGCCCAGTGATCGCGCGGCCCACGGCAACCGGATGGGGCGGCGCACGTCCCTCTGGTCCAGCACGTAGGCGTGACGGACATCGGCCGCCGGGAGTTGTCTCCTCCCAATCACCACGCGCCCATCGCGCTCGTCGTCCTCGCTGCGGGCCACGGTACGCGCATGCGCTCCGCATTGCCCAAGCCCCTTCACCCAGTCGCCGGCGTGCCTATGGTGTCGCGCGTGCTGGCAGCCGGGCGCGCGGTGCGGCCAGCGCGTGTTGCCCTTGTTGTTGGGACAGGGACGGCGGACCTCGCTCAGCGTGCGGGCGTGGCCGTCGATGTCGTTATGCAGGATCCTCCCCGCGGGACTGGGGACGCGGTCCGCTGCGCGCTGGCAGCCATTGGTGACGCCGGCTGGATCCTGGTCCTCTATGCCGATCATCCGCTGCTCGATGCCAGCACGGTGACGCAATTGGTCAACGGAGCGCTCCACGCGCGGGCACGAGTCACGGTGCTGACGTGCCTGCTGCCGGATCCGGGAAGCTATGGACGAATCGGGCGGGACCCGGCTGGCCGGCCGATTTGCATCGTCGAGCGGGCGGACGACATCCCCGAGGCGCGGGTGGGGCCGACAGAGATCAACAGCGGGATGATGGTTCTGGAGGCAACCTGGGCGCGCGATGCGCTCCAGCGGCTCCAGCCCAGCTCCGCGACGGGCGAGTATTACCTCACCGACCTGGTGGAGATGGCTGTCGCGGAGGGCGCGAGCGGTGACGATGCGTGGCCGGTCGCCACCGTGCTCGCCGATCCAGCCGTCGCCCTTGGCGTCAACGATCGGGTACAGCTCGCCGCGGCCGATGCGGAGGCCAGGAGCCGCATCCGCTCCCGACTGATGCTTGGCGGGGTGACACTGGTCGGTCCCGAGACGATCTTCGTTGATGAGGATGTCGAGGTCGGGCCGGACACCACGCTCTTTCCGTTCACGACCCTGCTCGCCGGGACGCGCGTCGGTGCCCGCTGCACCATCGGTCCCCATGCGACGCTGGATGGTGCGCGAATCGGCAATGATGCCGTCGTCCGTGCCTCAACGGTCGTGCATTCCTCGGTTGGCAACGGCTCTGACGTCGGACCGTATGCTCACCTGCGGGGCGGGACCGAGATCGGGCCGCACGTGCATGTCGGGAACTACGCGGAGTTGAAGAACGCCGTTCTCCACGAGGGAGTCAAGGTCGGGCACGTCAGCTACGTGGGGGATGCAGAGGTTGGCGCGGAGACCAACATCGGGGCGGGAACGATCACGGCAAACTACGATGGGGTTGCCAAGCATCGTACCGAGATCGGCCCCAGCGCCTTCATTGGCAGCGACTCCGTTCT
>JAUJMG010000050.1:0-3011 GCA_030446955.1 Thermomicrobiales bacterium | reverse complement strand
CTGGAGGAGAACGTTCGCGGCTCCGACGTCTTTATCGTTCAGTCGCTCTGTAACCCCTACGATCACCACTTGATGGAGTTGCTGCTGCTGATCGACGCAGCGCGGCGGGCGTCTGCAGCGCGGATCACGGCGGTCATTCCCTACTATGCCTATGCTAAGCAGGAGAAGAAAACCTCCGGTCGGGAGCCCATCTCTGCAAAGCTGGTTGCAAACCTGATTTGCACCGCCGGCGCCCACCGCGTCCTGACCATCGACCTTCACGCCCCGGCGATCGAAGGATTTTTCGATATTCCCGTTGACCACCTGCGGGCGACGCCGCTGCTAGCGCGGCGCTTCCGCCAGGAGGTGGCGGATGGCGCGGTTGTCGTGAGCCCAGACGCCGGTGGCGTGGCGCGGGCGGAGGATTTCCGGGAACGGACCGGCGGCGACTTGGCAATCATCTCCAAACGGCACCCGGGCGCTGATGTCTCGGAGGCGCTGGAGATGGTCGGGAATGTCGCGGGCAAGACGGCGGTGATCGTCGACGACATGATCTCGACCGGTGGCACGCTGGATCTAGCGGCACGGTTGCTCATGGAGCGGGGGGCGGCGCAGGTCCAGGCCACGGCGACGCACGGCGTCTTTGCCGGTGCTGCGCTGGAGGTGATCGCGGCATCCCCCATCTCAAGGCTCTGCGTTGCTGACACCTTGCCGCTGCCTACCGGTATGCCCGAGGGCAAAGTAGAGACAGTGACCGTGGCCCCATTGCTTGCGGAGGCGATCATGCGGATTCATAAGGACCTTAGTATTAGCGTGCTGTTCACCTGATCGAACGGTCGAACCAGCGTAGGTCGATGCCGGTGGAACGACGAGGCCAGGCAACCGGACGCACGGGGCGGAGTGAATGTTCCGTCACCTGGGCAGCAACCGGTCCGCGAATCATCCAGCACCCGATCGGGCGTGATCGAAGGGGTGACCGGCGGTGAGCGGCGATACCCTGGGCCAGCTTCTTCTGGCCGCGGCAGCGCTCATCGTGCTCACGATCGCCGCAACTGTCGAGACCATGACTGGGCTGATCAGCCGCCAACGCCTGCGGCAGATCGCGGACGAGGAATCCGAGTCGAGGTCAGTCCGCGCATTGCTTGACCCCCGGCGCTCTCTCGCGGCTTCGTTACTCCTTGTTCAAGTCCTTGCCGTGGTCGTGGCCACCAACCTCCTGACCACCGCGCTCCAGGAGGAGATGGGAACCTTTGGTCGCGCCCTGCCACTGCTCGTCGCTGTGCTTGGATTTCTGCTGCTGGGCCAGGCGGTACCTAGGGCGCTCGCCCGCTACCGGCCCGACCGCTCCCTCGGCTTCCTGGTCTGGCTTGCTGGCGCCTTCGATCTCCTCGTGCGGCCCCTAATGCTCGTTGTGGAAGGGGTTGCCAACCTGCTCGCCCGGCTCCTTCCAGCACCCGCCCAGCCTTTTCCGCCCTCGGGCAGTGAGGAAGAGCTTCGGACCATTACCCTGCCGGACCAGGACGACGGCATCATCGAGGCTGACGAACGGGAGATGATCGACGGGGTCCTTCACCTGGAGGAGATCACGGTTCGGGAAATCATGGTTCCACGGGTCGACATCGTGGCTGTCGAACGTTCCGTTTCGCCTGCCGACCTGATCGAGACGATTGTCGGCGCCGGTCACTCACGGTTGCCGGTCTACCAGGAGTCCATCGACCAGATTCTCGGGGTGCTCTACGCCAAGGATCTGCTGCCCTTTGTCATGGGGCCGACGGAGGCGCTGCCACTCGCCAGTCTGATCCGGCCGCCATATGTCGTCCCCGAGTCCAAGCGAATCGACGATCTCCTGAAGGAGTTGCAGCGGGCAAAGGTGCATATCGCGATCGTTGCGGACGAGTACGGTGGTACCGCTGGCTTGGTGACGATCGAGGACATCCTGGAGGAGATTGTCGGCGAGATCCAGGACGAGTACGACGTCGAGACGCCGCTGTTCGAACTGGTAGGCCCCTCTGAGTTGCTGGCTGATGGGCGCCTGGCGCTTGAGGACGTCGAGGATTCGCTGGAAGTGACCTTCGATCCCGACGCCGACTACGACACGCTCGGTGGGTTCGTGCAGACGCACTTGGGCCGGTTGCCCCGGGAGGGAGATCGGTTCGCCGCTGAGGGCGTGGAGGTGGAGATCTTGTCGGTGGAGCGCCATCGCGTCCGCCGCCTCCGGGTGACCAAGCTGCAGCCGGCGGTCGCTGACGGTGAAGGAGGCGCCGCCATAGAGGCGCGGGAGGTACCGGCTGGCGGGAGCGATGGGGACACCAGCGGGTCGTGAGCCTCCCGGTCATCGGCCAGCAAGTGGTCCGGCTCGGCTCGGTCGGCAGTACCATGGACGAGGTTGCCACCCTCGCCGATGCGGGCGCCTCCGAGGGGACGGTCGTCGTCGCGGAGTACCAGAAGGCGGGGCGGGGCAGGTCCGGCCGGGTCTGGCAGGCACCGCCGGGGACGAGCCTGCTTCTGTCGGTGCTCCTCCGGCCAACCGCGCCGCTGGACCGCCTATCCACCTTCCCGCTGGCCGCCGGGGTGGCCGTAGCGGAGGCCATCGAGGCGGTCACGGGCGAGGTTCTGTCCGTTCAACTCAAGTGGCCCAACGATCTCTGGCTCGACGAGCAGAAGGTTGGCGGCATCCTTCTCGTTGCGCGGTCGGCCGCCGGTCAGTCGCCGAGGGCGATCCTCGGCGTGGGTGTCAACGTCAACGTCGATCCCGAGGACCTTCCCCCGGGTGCGACGAGCCTCGCCGTAGCCACGGGCGTCACCTGGGATCGAGAGACCCTCCTGCGGCAGACCCTCCACCGGCTAGACGCCGCATACCAGGCCTGGCAAGCGGACGGCGGCGCCGCGGCTCTAGCGGCGTGGCGAGGCCGGGCGGCGCTGATCGGCGAGGCGGTCGTGATCGAGGTGGCGGGTCGCCGTCAGAGTGGCGTGATGCTGGGCATCGACGATGACGGGTCGTTGCTGCTCGACGGGGGGGGCGGGATCGAGCG
>JAUJMG010000049.1:12545-16554 GCA_030446955.1 Thermomicrobiales bacterium | reverse complement strand
AACATGTGATTCTCTGGATGGCCGACGACGGCTTCGACTACCCATTTCAAGTGGACTACGCTCGGCTCTGGGCCGACGAAGTGGAGGGATTTCGCCGGGTGGCCCTGCACGACCCCTCCGTCCGGGTCAGTGTCGAGTACAAGCCGGTGGACCCGCGCCGCTTCGCGCTGATCCGATCGATGGGCGAGGCATTGTTGGCGGCGCGAGATGTCGCCCTTGCTAACTTCGGCGTCACCCTCGACGTCTGCCACAGCCTGATGGCCGGTGAGCACCCGCCTGCGGCGGCCACACTGGCGCTCAGCATGGGCAAGTTATTCGGCGTCCATCTGAACGATGGTTACGGGCAGGCGGACGACGGCCTTGCCGTAGCCGCGGTACACCGCTCGGCCACCCTCGAGTTACTCGGATGTCTCCGCCGATTCGGGTACGACCAGACTCTGTACTTCGATACCTTTCCCGTTCGCGAGGACCCCGTAGCCGAATGCGAGGCAAATATCGCGACCGTGCTGGAGCTTGAAGCCGAGCTAGATCGCCTCGACCTTGCTGCGCTCTCGGAGCACCAGGCACGGCACGACGCTATTGCTGTTCAGCGCCTCCTACGCAGCGCCACTGCTC
The DNA here is from genome assembly GCA_030446955.1 of Thermomicrobiales bacterium. Taxonomy (GTDB): domain Bacteria; phylum Chloroflexota; class Chloroflexia; order Thermomicrobiales; family UBA6265; genus LC2-1. The sequence goes on along the minus strand of JAUJMG010000049.1, from coordinate 15,939 downwards.
ATGGACGGGTGGGATAGTCGGTGAACTTTGATGTTGTCGTGGTCGGCAGCGTCCACACGGACTTTGTTGCCTCGGCCGGGCGCTTGCCCTCGAAGGGTGAGACGTTGCCGGGCCACCGGTTTGAGGTCCATCCCGGCGGGAAGGGGGGCAACCAGGCGGTGGCGGCCGCCCAAGCTGGCGCTGCTACCGCCTTGATCGCCCGGGTCGGGCAAGATCTTTTCGGCAGACAGCTGCGGGAGGGTTTAAACGCGAAGGGTGTTGACACCTCCCACGTGTCGATTGACCACCAGTTGCCCACCGGTGCAAGCACGGTGCTTACAGGGGGAGATGGCGACTACGCCTCAATTATTGTCCCGGCCGCAGCAGGCAATCTCAGAGCAGCAGAGCTTGATGTCGCCAGGGACGTGATTGCTAATTGTGCCGTCCTCCTCCTGCAACTGGAGATCCCTTGCGAACGCTCAGCACAGGCAGCAGCGATCTCGAGGTCGAGTCGGGCGCATAGACCACCTGTTGTCGTACTCAACATTGCGCCGGCCCGAGAAGATAACCTGGTTGCTGCCGCGTTTGACGGCAAGGTTGACGTGCTGGTGGCCAATGCGGTGGAAGCGGGAATGCTGTCGCAGACACTTGTCTCCGACGCAGAGAGTGCCACAACAGCAGCTGACCAAATGCGGCACCACATGAATGTCGATACCGTCATTGTCACGCTTGGAGGTGCTGGCGCCGTCGTATGCCATCCGCAGGGAGTCTGGTTCCATCACGCATGGCCGGTTGAGGTCGTGGACACCATCGGCGCCGGGGATGCGTTTGTCGGTGCCCTCGCCGCCGAGTTGGCGCGCGGGCTCCCCCTTGATGCTGCGCTCCCGTTTGCAAGCGCGGCAGGGGCTTTGGCCGTCACCCGCGCCGGTGCCTACGATGCCTTACCAGCACGGGAAGCCATCCTCGATTTTCTTGAGTCAGCAACACAGGCCGATGGGGACATGCTGCCCGGCGCGATTACCCGCCCCGCCTAGGCTAGGGACCAGACCGGGTTCTGAGCCCGCTCACCGGCGGCTTTGACCACGGCCTAGTCCGCGGAGGATGATCCCTTACCGTCCAGGGTGCCGTGCTGGGCGGCCGCGTCCTCTGCATTGCTGAGGGCACGGGTAGCGATGTCATCAAGCTGGCGTCGGAACCACTCCGCCACGTCGTCGTTCTCCACAACACGACGAAGGCGCTCGGCGTGACGGCGGCGCTGGTCCAGCGGCATCGTCAGGGCCCGGTAGAGGGCGTCCGCCGTTCCTTCAATGTCGGCCGGTGCCACCATGATCGCGTCGTCACCCATTTGGATAGCAGCACCGGCGCCTTCGGAGAGGATGAGGACGCCGTTCCTCTCGTTGAGCAGCGCGCCCTCCTTGGCGACTAGGTTCATACCATCGATGATGGAGTTGACGAGGAGCACGTCGTACCACTTCATGGCGGCGAGGGCGCGCGGGTAGTTCTCGCCCATGATCATGTGGACGGGCTGCCAGCCTGTCTCGACGTTCGCGTACTTCGCATTGATGCGGCCGACGACGGCGCTGACGTCGTCGAGGTAATCCTGATACTCCTCCACGTCCAGGCGCGACGGCACGGTGATGGCGACGAAGTTGACCCGGCCCTGAAACTCCTCGTGTGCCTCTAGGAAACGGTCAAAGGCCTGGAACCCCCGTACGATGTTCTTGCTAGGCTCGGCCCGATCAACCCGGAGGACCGTGAACTCGTTCCAGTGGTTCGGGAGGTACCGGTCGTGGCTGCGAGCCTCCTTGCTGTAGGCAGCGCTCCGCACGGCAGCGGTGTCGATGGAGATCGGGTAGGACCGCACGTCAGTGCGACGGCCATTCCACTCGACGCTGAAGCCGGTGTAGTCGACGGAAGCTCCGGGCACATAGGCCTCGCAGGTATACATAAAGCTACGAGCGTGGCTAGGGGTCTGGAGACCGACGATATCGTTGCCGAGCATGCCTTCAAGGATGCTGCGTCGCATCGCTAGCGGGAGTAAGCGCCAATAGTCGGGGTCCGGCCACGGAATATGAACGAAGTGCTGGATGATCGCTTCGGGATCCCGCTCGCGAATCAACCCGGCACAGAGGTAGAGGTGGTAATCCTGAAGCATGATGACGGGTGGCTGTTCGCAGTGCGTACATGCCGCCAGGATTTCCTCCGCGAAGAGGCGATTCACCTCGACGTAGCCTTCGTGCCAGGCCCTCCAGGTGTCGGCAGTGATATCAGGCGAGCGGGGGGTGTCCCAGAGGTAGTGCTGGAGGAACCAGAGGAGAGGGTTGCTGATTTCGTTGTAGTAGCCGTGATAGCTCTCGGCCGTCGGCACAACGAACCGCAACCGGAATTCGGGCGCATCTCCAGGGGGGCTAATCAAACCCTCGCCGTTTTTCCGCGCGAGTTCTGCCCGGGCACGATCGCCTTCAGTCATCGCGGCAGCGATCCAGACGGGCTGCCGGTCCCGCGCGATGGCACTCACGGCGGTGACCACGCCGCCGCTTCCCTTGCGCGAGCTGAACGAGCCGTCCTCTTCTAAGGTGAAGGTCACAGGACCCCGGTTGGAGGCGATGATGAGGGTGCGGCCGTCGAGGAGTTGAGCTGGGCCAGGATCGGATTCGACTTGCGGTGGCGGAACGACGCGGATCATGGGCGGAGTCGTCATTGCCGATCCTCTCTCTCCCGCGGTTACCGGAAACGCCTCACGGATGTGTACATCGTGGCCGTCTCCATCAACAGCATCCTAATCTCAATGGTACCGTAGCTCCGGCGACAGTCTATTTGCCGTCGAGGAGCAGACCCGTTCCAAGCCTGCGACCCATTATGCCCGCTAATGGCCTGTTGGGGAACCGCCGAACGCGGGTCCGCAGGACGTGGGACAAGCGGGACCCTGGCCGGCGCGGGCTCGTGGACTGGAGGTCGGACCAGCGAGAAGGATCGGCCATTCAAAGGCGGCAGTGGGCTGGTACAATTCAGCGGAACCGTCCTGATGCCGGCGCATGGCAGGAAAGGCGAGCGGGAGCCCGACGCCATGGCAGCGATGCAGGTCCCTCAACCTCCAATTCAGCACGAGCGCCGATGCCCTTGGTGCGGCAGCGACGACACCCGGCATGTCCAGCGCGGCTACACAGGGCCGACGGATGAGGTGGACCAGTACTTTACCTGCAACGCGTGCGGCCGGGTAACCTATGAGTTGATTGCGAAGACCGCCCGGGAGATGCGCCTGGGGCGCTTCCAGGCCGGTGGTGTATGGAAGGATGCGACGAATCAGACCCGCTATCACGTGAGTCGCGTCCTCAAGGTTGGAATCAACGAGTACCTCATCTACCTCAAGCCGATTACTGGTTCTGTCCTTACCTCCTCCACAGTCGACGATTAG
>JAUJMG010000049.1:1116-12445 GCA_030446955.1 Thermomicrobiales bacterium | reverse complement strand
GCCGCGTGCAATCCACCATCACACCATCGCCGACGAGGGAGCAAGAGGGGAGCTCGGAGTCCTCTCACGTCGAAGCTTCAGACATGGCCCTACGTGCGGAGGTCGTTCGTCGGCGGACGTTCGCCATCATCTCCCATCCGGACGCCGGGAAGACCACGTTAACCGAGAAGCTGCTTCTCTACGGTGGAGCGGTGTCGTTGGCTGGGTCGGTGACCGCCCGGAAGAGTCAGCGGCACGCGGCGTCGGACTGGATGGCGATGGAGCGTGAACGCGGCATCTCCATCTCCTCGACCACCCTCGCGTTCCCCTACGGGGGGTGCCAGCTCAATCTGCTCGACACGCCCGGACACCAGGATTTCTCGGAGGACACGTATCGGACCCTCACGGCCGTCGATAGCGCGGTGATGGTCCTGGATGCCGCCCGGGGCATCGAGCCGCAGACCCTCAAGCTTTTCGAGGTCTGCGGGCAGCGACATACCCCGATCTTCACCTTCGTCAACAAGATGGATCGACCCGGCCGTCAACCGCTGGACTTGCTCGACGAGATTGAGCGGGTGCTCGGGTTGCAGACCTATCCTCTCAACTGGCCCATCGGTGACGGGCCAGACTTCCGTGGTGTCTACGACCGGGCGACCCAAACCGTCCACCTCTTTGAGCGGACGGAGCATGGAGCCAAACCCGCCCCAGTTCAGGTCGCGGACGTGATGGACCCAGCGCTGGATAGGGCGATTGGAGAGGACCGTGCTGCTGCGCTTCGGGAGGATTTGGAGCTGCTGGAGCTGGCGGGCACACCCTTCGATCACCAGCGGGTCCTGGCAGGGGAGCTCACACCGGTCTCCTTCGGTAGCGCGCTGACCAACTTTGGGGTGCAACTCTTTCTGGACTCCTTTCTTGAGCACGCCCCGGAACCCGGGCCCCACGTCGCATCGGAGACGGTGGTACCTGCTGACGCCCCGAGCTTCTCGGGCTTCGTGTTCAAAATCCAGGCGAATATGGACCCCCGGCACCGGGACCGGGTCGCGTTCCTGCGTGTTTGCTCCGGCCGGTTCGAGCGAGACATGGAAGTTTGGCATCCGCGCCTCCGCCGCCGTGTCCGCTTGGCCCGGCCATTGAAGCTGTTCGGCCAGGAGCGGGAGGTCGTCGAGGAGGCCTACGCCGGTGATGTCGTTGGTCTGATCAATCCTGGGCTCTTCGTAATCGGGGACACGGTCAGCGAAACGGACATCGGTTTGTTTCCACCCCTGCCGCGCTTTCCGCCCGAGCACTTCGCCCTGCTCCGCCACATCCAAGCTGACCGCTACAAGCAGTTCCTCAAAGGACTGACCCAGATCGAAGAGGAAGGAGCGATTCAGCTCTTCTATCCGGTCTCCAGTGGTCGGCGGGAGCCGATCTTGGCCGCAGTCGGGGCGCTGCAGTTTGACGTGGTGCGGTACCGACTCGAAGCTGAGTACAACGTCGCCACCCAGTTGGAGCCCCTCAATTACAGTACGGCCCGCTGGGTGTCGGGAGATCCACAGGCGATCGGCGCGGTCGGCGATGGACGCGGCCGGCTTCGGGCTGAAGACCGAGATGGCCGTCCTGTAGTCCTGTTTACCACGGCCTGGGACCTCCGGTATGCCGAGGAGAATCACGCTGATGTCGCGTTTTCGACGCTCTCCGACGGAGATGTAGCGGCTCGGTAGGTGCGGCCCGCGGACTCCCCGAACTCTTCCGGTCTTCATCCCATGCTACGCTCTCAGGGCGATGGAGAAGCGCCAACAGGATCCACCAGCGATGGAGGGCAATGGGCAACCGCCTGATTCCGCTCGCCCCGTTGAGGTTCAGCCTGCATCGGACAGTGCCGACCAGATGCGGGTGCTGCATGCCGAAGTGGAGGCGCTCCGTGCGGAGGTAGCTCGTCTCCGGGCGGAGCGCTCCCTGCACGCCGGGAACCAGCGCCGTGCTCAAGCCCTAGAACGTGTAGCGGCTTCGGCGTCTCATGGAGTCCGGTTATGGTGCAGCCGAGGTTGGTACCGTTTGCCCGGCTACGTCCTCGCCGGCCGGAAGCGAACTGCGCGGACGGATGAACCCGCGGCGCCAGCGCTGGTTCATGGGCGGTGGGAGTGGTCCTTCGGGCTCCTGATCCTCTTCATCGCCGCATTCTTGCGGTTCAGCGATCTCTCTATTCTTCCATCCGGTCTGCATGGCGACGAGGCCATTACCGGCCTCGAAGGTCAGCGGATTCTGCGGGAAGGATGGATTGGGCCTTACTCCCCCCAAGCCCTTGGACAGCCAAGCGGTCCGCTTTACGCGACCGCTGCCGCCGTTGCATGGTTAGGCCACACTGTGTTCGCGGTCCGCGTCGTTCCAGCCCTAATGGGCACACTTACCGTAGCCGCCCTCTTCGTACTCCTCCGCCTCTCGGTTGGATCTCGAGCGGCCCTCATTGGCGCTGCCCTGTTGGCGGTTATGAACTGGCATGTCCACTTCTCCCGCATCGGGTTTCCGCTGGCGACCTGGCCGCTTGTCGTCCTGCTGGCCGCCATAGCCCTGGTCGAGGCCACCAAGCGTGGGCAGACGCGATGGTGGGCTATGACGGGCTTTCTCCTTGGACTTGGCCTCTACGCATATAACGCCCACCCGCTGATTCTCGCGGTCTTCGTCGGGTATGCCCTGCACCGATGCCTCGGCGTGGCGAGCTGGGCCTCCCTCCTCGCCCTTGGTCTTTATGCCCTCGCGCCGGGCCCAATCCCGCTCCTCATCCTGGCCTGTTCGCTCGGGTGGCTACTGGTGAAGGGAAGGACCGAACCGGCGGACCTGGGTCGACTCGCCGAACTCGGCGCAGGGCTCATCGTCGTTGCCCTGCCATTGCTGCTCTACGCCGCCGACGAGCGAAACAACTACCTCGCTCACGCCCGAATGACATCCGTGTTCAACAGCGACGATTGGAAACTCCTGACTGGCGAGGAGCGCGTGGGTTTTCTCGTCGATCGCTACCTCTCTTTCTGGGAGCGGGTGTGTTGCGGTCGAGTCGTTGACGGCGTCGACGGGACAGGTGTGACACCGCTGGTACCGCTCCCGATGCTCGCCCTCGCGGGAATCGGCGCCGTATCCGGCGTTGTTCGGTCACGACGGCCGGTGGTGTCGCTCGGGCTCCTCATCGTCGTCCTCGCGCCACTCGCTGCGACGGTGACCGACCAGGGCGCGGCCCGGCGCACGCTGGAAATGGCTCCATTTCTTGCTGCGTTCGCGGCGCTCGGCACCCTCACGCTCATCGAGGCTCTGAGCCTGCAGAATTGGCGCCGCTCGATCGTCGCAGGCGCTCTCGCCGTCGGACTGGTCGTACCGACTGTGGCCCAAAATATCGACGGCTACTTCGGTCATTTTGCCGGGAGCACGATGAACCGGTGGGTCTTCGCTCAAGACATTGCGGAGGCTTCCGCTTTCATGGGCCGGCTGCCGCCTGGCCGGCCGGTCTACTTCTACGCCGAGCGGTGGTCCTTTGGCTACGAGACACGCCAGTTTCTTGCACCACATGTCGTAGGGGAGGACCGGTCCGTCGAGTTTGGGACACCAGGGCTGGAGATAGAGCCTGGAGCCGCGACGCCGGTTTTCGTCTTCCTGGGGAAGTATCGGGAGCAAGCGGCTGAGGCTGCGAGTCGCTATCCGGGTGGCGAGACGATCATCGGGGGGCCACCCGATGATCCGACCTTTGTGGCATATCTTCCGCCGGTGCCCGACGCGGCGCTCAACCCGTCGCTCCACGCCGCCTTGCCGTGAGCGTGTCCCGAATCCCTCGGTTTAGCGCCCTGCCCAATCCTCGGCCGCTCAACGAAACATCAAGCCTCGACGGCGCTTGTCACGCGCCGTTTCCAGGCCTTTGCCAGAGGAGCCAGCCCCCGGATCCGCTCCACATCTGGCGGATCCATGCGTCCGCGCAGTCCGGCGAGGTGAGCCTGGAGGACGGTCACTCCGGCATCGTGCCGGGTGAGGATCTGAATCTCCTCGTGGGGGTCGACAATCCCGGGACGCAGGACCCGGAGATACCATCCGGTGCGCCCACTGGCAACTAGTCGCTTTGGCAGATCCGGCCGATCCGTGTGGAGAGCGAGCTTGTAGCAAGGGAACCTCGGCTGTGCGATCTCCAAGATGGCGTCGCCCCAGGCCCAAATGTCTCCGATGCTGACGTCATTCTCGGTGGCGCCCTCGATGGTGAGGTTCTCGCCGAAGGTGGCTGGACCGCAGATCATGTTCAGCTCGGCCGACCACGAAGGCAGGTGTTCCGCCGGATACGCGTAGACCGCTTTGTCACGCCCCCCGTGGTTAACAAGATCCGCCTGCCCATCGCCTTCGAGTCCGGCAGATCCGAGACGTCTCGGGCCTGCCGCGACGGGCTGTTTGGCAATGCCGCTGATCACCGGATCATTGCCGCGCATCCCGATCACTGTCGGCAGCCCGACATTGACGGAGAGGAGCCGGAGTGTCGCAGAACGCGTTGTCACCTCAACATGTCCCCCGGAGCGAAGACCTTCCTGTCAAAACCCAAGCTGCGCGTGAGTTATCCCTGACGGCGCATCAGACCTGGTTGGTAGATCGCTGCGCTGCCGCGGGCGCTAGGTGTTCACTGGAGGGCCAGCGATTCCGGCGACCAGTCGGTCAGGATCAAGGTGCGCCCGCGCTGCCTGCTGGACGTGGGCCAATTCCAAGGCGTTGATGATGGATGGGTAGCGGTCCAGGTAATCCAGGCCTAGGTCGTAATGCTCGATATTGAGGAGGGTTGCGGCGACGCCATCGTTGGTCTCCAGCGCAAGCGGGAGAACCCCCGTCAGGTAGCTCTTGGCGTCGGTCAGCTCTTCGTCGGACACCCCCTCGTCTCGAAGGCGACGCACCTCCGCCGTGATGCTTTCCAGCGCTTGCTCCACGTTGGACGGGTCGACACCCGCTCGGCTCACCCACATGCTGCTTTCACGGCCTGGTTCAATCTGACTGAAGGCGTAGTAGGCCAGGCCCTGGCGGTCGCGGACGCTGGCCCCCAAGCGGCCCATGAGGCCGAGCCTTCCAAGGATCAAGTTGGCCATGTCCAGAGCGTAGTAGTCCGGATCGGACCGGGCCGGGGCCGGAAAGCCGATTGCAAGATCCGCCTGGCTCTTCCCGGCGATTGCCACCCTCTCCCGCAGGAACTGGGTTGGAGGCGGAGGCGGTGCCGGCGAACGGGCCTGGGCGAGGTCCGTGGTCCAGTCGGCGAACCGATCCGAGATGAGGTCGGCAGCGCTGTCGAGATCCGATACGCCGCCGACCACCGCGGCAATCATGGCAGCAGGCCCATAGTGTGCTTGGTGGAACGCCACGAGGTCGTCCCGCGTGATCGTCGACACCGTCTCGCGTTCCCCGCCCGCCCGGCGCGCATAGGGATGTCCCGCCGGGTAGAGCAGGCGTCGCAAAACTCGATCAGCACTGGAACGTGTGTCGTTATCCTGCTCGCGAATCGCGGTGAGCAACTCCTGACGAACTTTCTCGATCTCCTCGTTCGGAAAGGTGGGATGACGAAGCACATCGGCCGTGAGGTCGAGGAGGGCCGGCAAATCTTCTCGCAAGGAACGGATAGCAACTTCGACAAAGAGCCGGCCGGTTTCGAAACCTACTGTCGCGCCGAGGTTGTCTGTTTCCTCATTGAATCGGGCGAAACTTCGAGTCGCGGTGCCACGAGAGAGCATGCGCGCGGTGAAAGCGGCGAGACCGGCCCGGTCATCGGTGTCGTGCACCGCTCCAGCCGCAAATCGTAAGCGCATAAACACCGATGGATCGTCAGGGCGTGCTTGCCCCAACACGACGGTTCCGTTCGGGAGTTCTCGCCGCTCGAATGGTGCCCGCCAGGATCTGGCATTCACGCTGGTTGCAGACGATGGGTTGAGAAACCATCGCCGGTGGAGAGCCGCCGCAGCTGCATCCTCCTCGTCTGTTGTGGCGCCTCCGCCTTCGCCCTCTGGGACCAACCAACCGACGGTCCTTGTCTCCGGTCGGAGGTAGGTTTGGGCGACCCGCTGGATATCGTCGGGCGTGATCTTCTCCAGTTCACCGATCAGTGACGCCGCGCGGCGATGGGTGTCTACGATCTCCATGTGCCCGAGCCAGAAGGCCCGGTTGGTAACGCCCTCCCCGGAGTAGACGTACTGGGCCTTGAGCTGTTTCAGAGCGCGCGCCAACTCGATCTCTGAGACGGTTTCGTCGCGTAACCGCGAGATCTCCGCGTCGACCACGGCTTCGATTCGGCCCGGTTCCACCCCCGGTAGGGCAGTAACCCCGACCGTGAACAGGTAAGGATCGAGGTACAGGTCAAAGTCGGAAGAGGCGGATCGGGCGAGACCGCCTGCGACCAGGGCCCGGTAGAACCGGGCCGAGCGGCCCATTGGGCCACCCCCGCCGAGCCCCATCCCCTTGCCCCCGGAGAGCACCGCGTCCGCCAGTAGCAGTGCCGGAGTGTCCGGGTCCTTGGCGTTGGGAGCGTGAAAGGCCATGCGCAAGTAGGCGGTTGGGGCCGGTCGGCGGAGCGTGACGCGACGCTCACCGCGTTGCGGCGGCTCCACGGCCTGCCGGCGCTCGATCTGCGCGCGCTGCTCGAGTTCGCCAAACGTTGCCTCGATCCGAGAATAGAGCTCGGGCGCGTCGAAGTCTCCGACGGCCACGAGGAATGCGTTGTTTGGGGCGTAGTAGTGCTGGTAGTGGGTATAGAGGTCATCGCGTGAAATCGTTCGCAGATCGGTTTCGTGCCCGATCACCATGTGGCGGTAGGGGTGAGACCGGAATGCCGCTCCGACGACCTCTTCGTAGAGCAGGAAGGCCGGGGTGTTCTCTGCTCCCTGCCGCTCGGAAAGGATGACCGTTCGCTCCGACTCGGTCTCCTCAGGATCGAACAGGGAGTTGGCCATGCGGTCGGCCTCGATCTGGAGGGAGAGGTCAAGACGGTCCGCCGGGAGCGTTTCGTAGTAGGCGGTCCAATCATTCGATGTCATGGCATTGAGCGTCCCGCCATGCTTCGACACGTCGCGAAAGATCGCTCCCTTAGCGAGCGACGGCGTGCCCTTGAACTGCATGTGCTCGACCCAGTGGGAGATGCCGGTGAATCCTGGTCGTTCGTCCCGGCTGCCAACCCGGTACCAGACCCAAAAGGAGGCGAGGGGGGCGTCGTGCGATTCCTGAAGAAGAACCGACAATCCGTTGGGAAGAGTACCGACGAAGGTATCAGTGGAAGTTGACAACCGTTGGGGTCCTTTCGTAGCGAGAACGGGCGGCACCCGGGAGGATTGTTGCCCGCAAGCGACGAGACGGTGTACTCCTTGGCCAGCCATCGCGATAAGATACGACATATCCCATGTAAACACCACTGAATAGTCCGCTCACTTCCCGTCACACCTGACCGAGCGAGCGACGAGCGAGACGGCTCTGGAGAATGATGACCACGAGCAGGAAGACACCGCGAATGACGTTTTCCCAATAGACATTGAGCTCAAACGTGCCGCGGCCCCGCTCAAAGTTGAGAACGTTGAAGATGAGCCCGATCAGGAGCACTCCCACGAGGGTTGTTCCCACCGAGCCCATGCCGCCGGTCAGAAGCGTGCCTCCGACGACCACGGCCGCGATGGCCGACAACTCCCAGCCGACGGCACTAATCGGCGACGCTGAGTAGGAGAGCGCGGCTAAAATGGCTCCCGCCAGGCCGGCGAGAGCCCCACTGATCGCGTAGACCCCCAGTGTGACCCGCCAGATCGGTAGGCCGGCCAATCGTGCCGCTTCCTCGTTCCCACCCATTGCCAGAACGTGCCGGCCAAAGCGCGTGAAGTTCAGCAAGATAGAGCCTAAGACGTAAGCAATGATGACGATGACCACCGGCAGTGGAACCTGTCCGATTTCGCGTTGACCGATGTCGACGAAGCCGCTGCGAAAGTCGACCGGGTAGGTCGCGTTGTCAGACAGGATGAGGGCCATCCCTCGCGCCGCAAGGAGCATCGCGAGGGTGACAATAAAGGGCTGCACGCGAAAGCGGGCGATGATCCCGCCGTTGATCAATCCGGCCAGGAGACCAGCCAGGACTGCGCCGAGGGTGGCAACGTAGACGCCGTCCGGACTCAAGCGGGCGGCGACCACCGCTGACATGGCCACCACGGATCCGACTGAGAGATCAATACCTCCCGTCATGATCACGAACGTCATGCCTAGTGCGATCAATCCAAAGTAGGCGTTATTGCGGAGCAATTCCCAGAGATTGAAGCTGCTGTAAAAGTTCTCGCCGTAGCGAAGAACTCCAAGGACGAACACCGCCAGGAGCACGATGAGGACGCCCTGGCGCTGCAGCACGCTGGCCGTTCTCGCCCATTGAGCGCCCTGACGAGCGCCGCGCAGATCGGGTGTGGCACGGGTCGCCATCGTCGTCAGTCCTTACTTCGACGTATCGCGTGGCGTCACACGCTGGTCGATACCTGTTCCGAGTCACGCTGGCGCTCAGCCCACTCCGAAATGCTACCCGGACCGAAGCAGGTCGCTATGTGCCTCGTTGTCGTTGGAGGAGGACGGCCAGCACAATAGCGCCCGCGATGACGACCCGCGCGGCCGCATCGGGCACGCCATGAGAGAGCAGGGTGTAGCGCAAGAGCTGGATGATGAGCGCCCCAATCAGCGTGCCGACGATCGTAGCCCGGCCCCCCGTGAGCGGGGTGCCGCCGACTGCCACTGCGGCTATGGCATCCAGCTCCATGAGCTGCCCGACTTGATTGGCGTCTGACGAGGAGTTGATGGCGATAACGATCAACCCGGCGATGCCGGCCAGAAGCCCGTTGATACCGTACACCGCGAGCTTGATTCGATCGATCGGTACTCCGGCCAGGCGGGCGGCAGCTTCGTTGTCACCCGTTGCCAACACATAGCGACCGAACGTCGTCGAGCGCATCGCCCAGGCGACGATCGCCACGATGATGAGCATCAGGATCACCTGAAAGGGGATCCCAAACAGTGTGCCCATGCCGATGTATTGGAAACCTGGGTTGCGGAACGTTCGCAGTTCGCCGTTGGTCATCACCTGAGCGATGCCCCGTCCGGCGAGGAACAGCACCAGCGTGGCGATGATCGGTTGGAGCCGGAAAGCCGTGACGAGGGTGCCGTTGAAGAGCCCGAAGGCGCCGGCGACCAGGACCGGCACGATGAAGGCGAGGGTGTTCGCGATCAAGGCGTTATCCAGCGGGCCGCGTTCGCTCATGAAGATGATTGCGGCGAGCGCTCCTGAGATCGCCATCAGGGACCCCACCGAAAGGTCGATGCCGCCGGTGGCGATGACCAGGGTCATACCGGTGGCCACGATCACGATTGTCGCGACCTGAGTCAAGTTGACCCGGAGCGCCTGTTCGGTCAGGAAGTTTCTGGTGAAGAACGCGTTGTAGAGAATGATGAGGATGAGGGCCGCGAGCGCCCCGTAAGTTTGCCCGGCATCCCGAAAGCGCTCGGGAAGGGCGAATCGGCCGGTGACGGATGAGCGGGGCTGAGTGCGAACGGAGGCGCCGCCGGGGTTTGCCATCGCGCGGATCAGACCTCCGCTTCCACAGCGGGTTCCGAGGTGCCATGCGCCATCGCCGTCATGATCGCGTCCTGATTGATCTCGTCGCGGTCGATCTCCGCGACCGTCTTGCCATCTCGAAGCACGGTGACTCGATCGCTGCCCTCCGTCAGTTCTTCGATTTCGGAGGAGATCATGAGGACGCCGAGGCCGTCGTCGGCCAACTCGTCAATGAGCCGCTGAATCTCGGCCTTCGCGCCGACATCGATTCCGCGCGTCGGCTCGTCAAGGATCAGCAGCTTTGGGTTGAGACAGAGCCAGCGCGCCAGCAAAACCTTCTGCTGGTTCCCGCCGGAAAGCTCGCGAATCTTCTGTTCCGGCCCGGCGGTCTTGATGTCGAGGCGGTCAATGAACCGATCGACGATCTCCCGCTGTCGCTGGCGATCGACAACCCCGGCCCGGGAGAGCACCGGGAGGGCGGCGAGCGTCAGATTCTCCCGGACGGAGAGGTGGGGAATGATCCCGTCCGCCTTGCGGTCCTCTGAAGAGAAGCCGATGCCACCGCGGATAGCCTCGGCAGGGGAGCGGAACCGCTGTCGCTGTCCCCGGTACCGGATCTCGCCCGCCTCGAGCTGATCCGCTCCGAAGACCGCCCGCGCGACCTCGGTCCGGCCTGAACCGAGGAGCCCTGCCAGGCCCACGATCTCGCCCGGCCGGACTGTCACATCCGCTCCCTGGAGCGCCCGGCCTCGAATCAGGCCTTCGGCTTCTAGTAGCGGCTCACCCGCGGCTCGGTGTCCGCGCTCCGCGAACCCCGTCGCCCCGGCTCGTCGCACCTCCCCGAGTTCCTTCCCGAGCATTCGGGCGACCAGCTCAAGTCTGCCAATCTCTCCCATTGGGCGCTCGTCGACCGTGCGCCCATCACGCATGATAGTGACGCGATCGCAGACGGCGTAGAGCTCGTCGAGGCGATGGGTAATGAAGATGACCGAGACGCTGCGGGCCTTAAGGCCCCGGATGACGCTGAAAAGCGTTTCAACCTCGCGCTCATCCAGGGAGGAGGTCGGCTCGTCCATGATCACGAGCTTGGTTTCGAACGAGACGGCCCGGGCGATCGCAACCATCTGCTGCAGGGCAACGTTAAGGTTCATCAGTGGCTGGCGGACATCGACGTGGACGCTGAGCTCTTCCAAGATCTCACGCGCCCGCTTGTTCATCGTGGGCCAGTCGATGAAGCCTAGCCGACGCGGTTCCCGGCCCATGAAGATGTTCTCGGCCACCGAGCGGTAGGGTACGAGGTTGATTTCCTGAAAGATCGTGCTGACCCCACTCGCCTGTGCCTGCTGTGTGGAGTGGAAGTCGACCGGTTGGCCGTCGAACACAATGGTCCCGCCGTCGCGGCGGTAGGCACCATTGAGGATCTTCATCAGCGTCGACTTCCCCGCCCCGTTCTGTCCGACCAGGGCGTGGACCTCGGCACGAGCAACACGAAGCTGGGCCCCGGCGAGCGCCACGACGCCTGGGAACCCCTTTGTGATCTCCTCCATGCGAAGTAGGAGGTCACGGTCCGCTGCTGCGTCCGTCACAGACCCTCCTTAAGGCTGATGAACTCGTCGGATGGCGGTCGGAGCGATGAGCAATGAGCGTAGCACACGAGAACGCTTCACCACTCCAGGCGGGAGCGAGAGTGAAGGGGGGACCTACCCGGGGCCCCATGCAGCGAGCGGTGTGTACCCGCGCCAGCGCCCCGGGCTTTTGAACGTCGTTCCCCCGCACTCCGCCGCCGTTCTCATGTCGAGCTCACCCTGC
>JAUJMG010000049.1:0-1106 GCA_030446955.1 Thermomicrobiales bacterium | reverse complement strand
TATTTAAGGTTTTGGTTGTTATTAGGTGTGGTTTTCGTTTGGGGTGCTTTTCCAATGGAGCTACCCACCCTACACCGATACACCACGCCGGGGGGGAGCGTGTTTTAGGGGGCGACCAACCGGCCCCCCCTTCACTCTCGCTGTCTGAACCGTCTCCTGCGACCCGGTCTTTAGAACTGCTTGCCGACGAACTCGGCCGCATTGCTCTTGTCGAAGAACCGATCCTGCACGACGACCCAATCCGGCAGATCCTCACCGTTGGCGTACTTGAGCATGGTGTCGAATGCGATCGGACCGAAGAACGGGCTGGACTCGACAGTAGCGCCAAGCTTGCCGTCCACGATCGCCTGGAGCGCGTCGTTCTCGCCGTCGATGGAGACAAGGATCACGTCCTGGCCCGGTTTGCGGCCCGCGGCTTCCAGAGCCGCAATCGCGCCGATCGCCATCTCGTCGTTGTGGGCATAGACCGCGGTCACATCTGGATAGGCCTGGAGCAGGGTTTCCATCACCTGCCTGCCTTCGTTGCGGGTAAAGTTTCCGGTCTGGGATGCCAGAATCTGCATCCCCGCGACGGGCGTGGCCACGGGGGTCCCCTTGAAGGATCCGCCAAGGATCAACTCGTCAAAGCCTTGCTTGCGGTCGATCGCCGGATCGGCGCCGGTCGTGCCTTCCAACTCGATGATCTTGGCGTTGCCGCCGGTGGCGCCGATGAGCCACTCGGCCGCTCGGCGGCCCTGATCCACGAAGTCCGAGCCGATGAAGGTGACGTAGTCCCGGCCCGGCATGGCGACGTCGTGCTCCACGTCGCGGTCAATCAAGATCACCGGGATGCCGGCCTGCTTAGCCTGAAGGACCGACGGGGCGAGTGGACCCGACTCGCGGGGCGGGAAGATAAGGATATCGGGACGCTGGGCAATCACCGAGGCGACATCAGCGATCTGCTTCGCGGTGTCTTCGTTGGCGTCGGTCGCGATGAGCTTGTAGCCCCGCTTCGCCGCCTCGTCCTGCATGCTCTTAGTCTCGGCGAGGCGCCACGGATTGTTGCTTCCGGTCTGGCAAAAGCCCACCGTGTAGGTGTCTTTTTTCTCCAGCTTCGGCAGGTCCTG
>JAUJMG010000048.1:14813-16609 GCA_030446955.1 Thermomicrobiales bacterium | reverse complement strand
CAAGGCGGAGGCTGTCCTCGATCACCAGCGGCCAGACGGAGGTGTCTGCGTCGCCAGTTTCGAGCGCAATGGCGCGAACCGATGCTTCCGGCACGACGTTGAGGCGGATGCTGTCGAGCTTTGGGCGGCCCCGGAAGTGGTCCTCGAAGGCCTCGAGCTCCGTGAACTCGGCGGCACGCCATTCCTTGAGCTTGAACGGGCCGGTGCCGACCGGCTTGCTCTTGTACCCGTCCTCCCCAATCTCGCCGTGGTAGTGCGCCGGCACGATCATGGTGCTGGCAACGTGGGGAGAAAAGGCGGCGTCTGGCTCCTTAAGGCGCACTACGACGGTGTACTCGTCCGGCGCCTCGACTGACGCGACTGCCGCGAAGTTGTTAGCGTTGACAGCTGCGTTGTCCGGGTTCATGTACCACTCGTAGGTGTACTTGACATCCTCAGAGGTGAACGGCTCCCCGTCATGGAACTTGACGTTTTCGTGGAGTTGGAAGGTGTACGTGCGACCGTCTTCGCTGATCTCGGGCTGCCCCTTAGCCAGTACCGGCTGGAAGACGAAGTTCTCGTCCATCTCGAGCAGGGCATTGTGAATCTGAGCGACGATGACGTAGTGAACGGAAGGCCCGGCGTCGTCCGGGCTGAGGCTGGCAATCTCTTGGTGGCCAAGCAGGACCATGGTCCCGCCCTGCTTCGGTTCCCCTTGTGCCAGTGCCGGCTCGGCTAAGGTCTGCCCAGCGCCTGCGGCCTCCGCCAGCCTCGTCCTGGCGGTCAGCAGGGCGAGCAGCGCCGGCCCCGAGAGGCCGGTGATCGCCGCGCGCTTCAGAAACTCGCGCCGCGTAGCGGGGCTGGCCGTCCGCAGCAACCGCTCGATCTCCTCAGGGCGACCCATTTCCGTCCTCCTCACCTACCGTTCCGGTCCAGAATGCGCGGAGCACACGCACCGCTCCTGGCTCACCTAGTTTGTGATCCTTGCGTAAGGCGGCATTCTCTCACGGTGATCTATCCAATACAACAGCCATGTGCGCGCCCGCGCAGTTCCGCTTGCCGGCGTGAAACGTGGCTGGCATGGTTATTACGACGCTTGGTCTCCACACTTGCCATGTCAGCACCCTTTCTCGCGCTTCCTTGAGACGGTCTGACCGGCGGACCACCGCCGCAATCGGGTGCTACGATGGGGGCACAGTCTCCAGACATCACCCGACTCCGTTCCGTGAGGAGCGCCATGACCCTGCTTGTCCAGGCCGCCAACATCGTCCATGCCCACGGCGGCAATCAGATCTTCGACGGAGTCTCGTTCGAGCTGAAGGCCGGGGACCGCGTGGCCCTGATCGGCGAGAACGGTGCCGGCAAGAGCACCCTCTTCCGGGTCATGGCCCGCCTGATCCACCCGAACGGTGGGACCGTCACCCACAAGCGGGGCCTCACCGTCGGGTTTCTCAGCCAGGAGTCCTCCCTGGACCCGGCGCTGACGATTCGCGCTGCGGTCGGTGCCGCCTCCGACCCGGACGCGCTGGAAGCGCGGCTGGGAGCGCTGGAGCGCCGGATGCAGGATCCCCTCGATGACGACGCGCTCGCCGCCGTTCTCGACGAGCACGCCGCCGTCCTGGAGCGGCTCGAGCGAGCTACGGCCCCGGATGCGAGCACCGACGCGCCACCGAGCGGACTCGGGATCCTTGCCGGGTTGGGCGTGCCGGAGGAGCGGTGGGACACGCCGGTTGGCCGGCTCAGCGGCGGCGAGAAGAAACTTGTCGCGCTGGCCCGGCTCCTCGTGGACGAGCCGGAACTGCTGCTCCTGGACGAAC
>JAUJMG010000048.1:0-14713 GCA_030446955.1 Thermomicrobiales bacterium | reverse complement strand
GCTGGACCCCGACACGACGCCTCTGGAGTTGGTCCGGCGCTTGAAGCCGATGACCGAGCAGCAGGCGCTCTCGTTCCTGGTCGGATTCCGGTTCGACCGCACCGATGCGCTCAACAAGATCGGTCGCCTCAGCGGCGGCGAGCGGAGCCGCCTCCAGATTGGCGCCCTGATCCTCCAGGGCGCCAACTTCCTGCTGCTGGACGAGCCGACGAACAACCTCGACCTTCCCTCGATTGAGGAGTTGGAGGCGGCACTGCTCGACTTCCAGGGCTCGATCCTGGCTATCTCCCACGACCGCTACTTCCTGGACAAGCTGTGCGGCCGGATCATCGAGGTTGATGCCGGCCTTGTCCGGGACTATCCCGGCGGCTTTGCTCACTACGACGCCCACCGCGGGCGCGGCACGCTGCTGACCCACCGTCCCCCTCCACTCCAGCCCCCACGAAGGACAGCCAAGGGTAAGGCGGCCAAGACACGAACGGGTGCGCCGATACCCGGGTAACCATCCCACCGGGCTTCCGTTCCCCTGAATGCGTTACAGCGGAAATCCCGCGCCTAATCCGTAGCTTTCCGGATGCGCAGGCCGGTTTCGGCGTCCATGGTGGTGCGGATGGTCAACGGACCGGCCGTGGTTGCGCGGATGATCAGGAAGGCGGCGCGATGTTGGATGCAGCTCGGGGCACGGCAAGCAGGACGTGGACGGCGGTGACGCACCAGCGATCGGAGCGTGCGAGAGCGGGTGGTCCTCGGGTCGTGCGCCTCATTGGCGTCGGCGCCACCGTGGCAGTGCTGCTCGTCGCCGGATCTCTGGTGGGCAATGCGGTGCGGCAAGCGGGCTGCGGCCAAGGCCGCGAAGAGATCATCTCCCAACTCGCTCCCTTCGGCGGGGCGCGGGCAACCTTCTCCGAGGACAAGATCAAGGACCTCTGCCACGCTGGATACATGACCAGGGCGGCGCCGGCCGACGTCTTCGCCCACCACGGCGCCCAGCTCACATCCCTGGGCTGGTCGGTGACGCCGTCGGACCCGAGGACGTTTCCGCCGTACCTTGAGGCAAGGCGCAGCGATCTCAACGTCTACGTCTCGGTCGACCGCAGCGATGGGGAGAACATCGTGCAACTGCTGGCATCCCGCGTGGAATGACGGACCCCCGTCAAGCCCAACGAGGCCCGGCGTGGACGCGGCGCGTCCACGCCCTTCACCCCATCGTGGGAGCCGGGTCTGGTGAAAACCTTGCCCGGTCGGGAGCCGGTGCGGCTCGCGGCAACAGGCGTCGCGGTAACAGCACGCCCTTCCGCTACCCCTGCGGAGCTTGAGACGCATCTGCCCGCAGCGCTGCCGCGAGGTCCACCGAGATGGGGTCGTCCGACGCGGTCAGCGCGCCCCTCAGGGCGCCGCCGAGCAACGAATCGGCCTGGACCAGCGCCGCCATCGCTTCGGTTCCCATAGCTTCTTCCCGCGCGACGCGAATATCTGCCGCGTTCTCCGGTTCATCGTCGATGGCGATCCACCCCCTCGGCGCCTCCGGCAACCCCTCCAGGTGGAGCGTCCAGGTTTCGGCCACGACCTCGACCTCACCGAGCTCCTGGCCCACCTCGATGTCCACCTCGTCCGCCTCGATCAGCGGCGCGAACGCGTCCCGGAGCGCGGCGGTCAGGCTTTCGATGTCCACATGATCCTCATTCTCCTGCCGACCCCGGCGCTCCCCCTTGCGGCACCACGTGGCGCCACCGGCGCGAAGGATCGGGCGGCGGGCGTCGGGAGGCGGATCGCCGCGTTCCCGGGGGCGGCGATCCGTGTACGGCCCTACGCCGGCGCGGCTTCCCTCCGCCCGGACCCGTCAAACCGGTACGATCTGGTCTTCGAGGCGCTTCGAGCGCTTCGTGATGACCTCCGGTGCCTTGGCGCCGACGACGACGGTG
Source organism: Thermomicrobiales bacterium (assembly GCA_030446955.1). GTDB lineage: Bacteria > Chloroflexota > Chloroflexia > Thermomicrobiales > UBA6265 > LC2-1. Next base: position 12,791 of record JAUJMG010000048.1, on the reverse strand, counting down.
TCGTCGTGGCGGAAGCCGCCGACGCCGTAGAGGTAGATTCCCGGCTCCGACGAGTAGACCTCGCGCTCCATGAACGGTCGGTGGAGGAATGGCATGTCCTCCGGGAACTCGTGCCCGGCGATGCCCATTCCGTGCCCCGTGCGGTGCATGATGTTGTCGCCAAAGCCCGCCTTCTCGATCGCCGCCTGAGCCGCCGCGTCGGCGCTGGAGACGGGGTTGCCGGCGACCATCTGCTCGGCGGCCGCCTCGCACGCCTCCGTCGCCACCTCGAACGCCTTGCGCTGGAGGTCGCTCTTCGGCTCGCCGACGAAAAGGGTCCGCTCGTTCTCGACCACCAGGCCGTTGAGCCGGCAGATGATGATGTTGACGACGCCGTCGCCCTTCTCGAACCGCTGGCCGCAGGTGGCTCCCGTGCCGTGCGGCGCGGCGGACGCCGGCCCGGAGAGGGAGAAGAGACGGACTTCAAGCCGATCTTCCGGGTAGCGCCGCGCCCCTTCCTCGGCGATCAGCCGCGCGATCTGAAAGTCGAATGCCGTGACGATCTCCCCCGGCTTGAGCAGCTCCATGTACCGGTCCTGGCCGTAGTCGGTCAGCTCGGCACAGCGCTGCATGATCTCCAGCTCGGCCGGGTACTTGACCTGGCGCATCTCAACCAGATAGCGCGTCACGTCGACGAACTCGAACCCCGGCTCCACCAACCTCAGGGCGACCGGTCCACCGCCTTCGACGCCCAGCTTGCCGCGGCTGATCCTGACCTCGCGGAGCTTGGTGGCCAGCAGCAGGGCCCACTGGTCGCGGGTGTAAGTGCGGTTGCACATCCGCGGGTGTTCGACGTAGATCGCGTGGTCCCGGATGAAGATCGTTCTCCGCTCCTCCGCCATCCGGAGGTGGTTGGTCGAAAGCTCGTTCATAATCAGGAACGGGTCGCCCTCGCGGGGGATGACCGCCGCGACGGGCCGCTCCCAGGGGGCGACGTCGAGATGGAATCCCGACACCATGTAGAAGTTCTCGGGCGTAGTGACGACTAGGGCTTCGAGGTTGTTCTCGCCCAGGTGCTCACGGATCCGCTTCGCTCGGTCGGCGAACACCTCTTGCGGCACAAACGGCATGACCACCCCTCCGTTATCGCTTCAAACGTGGGTCCAGCGTGTCCCGCAGCCAATCCCCCGTGGTGTTCACCGCCAGGGCCACCAGCGCCAGCGCCAGGCCCGGAAAAGTGATCAGCCACCAGGCCGCGAAGATGTAGTCGAGTCCTTCGCTGACCATGCTTCCCCAGGCCGGAGTCGGCGGCTGGACGCCGAACCCGAGGAAGCTGATGCTCGCCTCCGCGATGATGAACCGCGCCACCTGCAGCGTCCCGATCACGATCAGCGGCGTCACGATGTTCGGGAAGAGATGGCGAGCGAGGATGCGGGCGGGCGAACAGCCGGCGAGTGTGGCTGCCTGCACGAACTCCCGCTCCCGGGTAACCAGAATCTCCCCGCGAGCGATGCGCGCGTACTCCACCCAGCCGACGATGACGAGGGTGATGATGATGTTCTGCAGCCCGAGGCCGATGATCGCGTTGATCGTCAGCGCCAGCAGGATGAACGGAATGGAGAGTTGAACATCGGCCAGCCGCATCAGTACTACGTCCAACCAGCCCCCGAAGTACCCAGCCAGCATCCCAATCGGGATGCCGATCACCGCCGACAGGAAGACCGCCACAAAGCCGACCGTCAGCGAGACGCGCGCCCCGAGCAGCATCCGGTCAAACACGTCCCGGCCGAGTTGATCGGTGCCGAGCAGATGGTCGGGTGTTAGCGGCGGCTTGAGCCGGGCCCGGAAATCCGGGTTGTTAACCGTGTCGGGCACCAGCAGTGGCGCCAGCACCGCCGCGAGGATGACGATTGCCAGGAAGGTGACCGCCGCCAGTGCCCAGCGATCCCGGATCAGGGCTTGGGCCGCGTGCCGCTGCGTCGAGGGCGCGGCCCGGGGAACCGCCACCGCCAGACTGCTCATGACTGGCGAACCTGCGGGTTCACCCGCCCGTAGGCTAGGTCGGTCAGGAGGTTGGCGAGGGTGTACATCACCGCGAAGAGGACGACCGCTGCCATCACCACCGCGAAGTCGCGGTTCAGCAGCGCCTGCACCGTGACCCAGCCGATCCCGGGCCAGGCGAAGACCTGCTCGATGATGACGGCGCCCTCAAGCAGTCGCCCGATCTCCAGCCCCGTCATGGTGATCAGGGGGATGCTGGCGTTCTTGAAGGCGTGCCCCCAGACCACACTGCGGCCGGCCAAGCCCTTCGCCTGCGCCGTCCGGATGTAGTCCTGATTGAGGACATCGAGCATCGTCGAGCGAGCTAGGCGGGCATAGCGCGCGGTGCTGAAGGCTGCCAGCGTGATTGCCGGCATGATCATGTGCTGCACCCCACCGCGGCCGCTGGTTGGCAGCCAACCGAGCCGGACGGCGAAGAGCAGCATCAGGAGCAAGCCGAGCCAGAAACCGGGGATCGCCTGCCCGGCGACAGCAATCAGGCTTGCGACCTTGTCCCAGATCGAGCCGTGCCGGGTCGCCGCAAGGACGCCGAGCGGCACGCCGATCGCCAGCGATAGCACGAGCGCGACGACGCCGAGTTGGACTGTGGCCGGCAGCCGCTCGACCACAACCTCCATCGCCGGGCGTTGCTCCCGGGTCGAGTTCCCGAAGTCGCCCCGAGCGGCGTCCCCCATGAACCGCCCGTACTGGACCACCAGCGGATCGTTGAAGCCCAGGCGCTCCCGGATCTCGTCGATATCCTTACGGGAGGTGTCCATCGGCGCGAAGAGCAGCACTGGGTCGCCCGAGAGGCGCACCATGAAGAAGACGGCCGTGACCGCGAGCACGACCACGACCGCCCCAGATACGAGCCGACCGGCAACAAAACGTCCCATCTTCTGGACGACCCGTCCTCGTTGCGCTCCCTGCTATCCGGTCCGCGGCCCGGTCTCGCCCATCCACAGGAACTCGTCCGGCCGCGGGTCCCATTCGACCTTATTGGAGACGCCGTAGATGTCGTGCTGCTGCCAGAGGAACAGCCAGCCCGCATCGTTGTAGACCATCTGCTGGATCTCGTTCCACATCTGCCGGCGCGCTTCCGGGTCGACGGTCTTCGAGGCCTCCGCGATCTTCGCTTCGACGTCAGGATTGGTGTACCCGCTATAGGTGGAGTCGCCGACAAAGAGGAAGGCGAGCGTCCCGTACGCTTCGAGCGACGGTCCCCAGCCCAAGTAGAACATGTCGCCGGTGCGGCGATTGACGATCTTGTCGAGGTGGGTGCCCCACTCGTTGTACTGAACTTGGACATTGATCCCGATCGCTCCAAGCGAGGCGGCAATCGCCTGCGCGGCGTCGGAATCCATCGGGTACCGCCCCTGCGGCGCGTCCATGACGATCTCAAGTTCGCCCGGCTCGTAGCCAGCCTCCTTGAGCAGCGCCTGTGCCTTCTCGGGGTCGTAGGGATAGGGCTTGATCTCCGGGTTGACGTCCGGGTTCAGCCCCGAAAGGGCACCGGCCATCCGCGTGGCCTGACCTTGGAAGACACCATCGATGATGCCCTTCACGTCGACCCCGTAGTTGATCGCCTGGCGGATCCGCACATCGTTGAGGACGCTGTCCTCCCGGTTGTTGACCAAGGCCACGTAGTTGATCCGCGACGAGGGGAGCGCCTCAATCCGGGCCACTCCGCTGTTGTTGACCGTTTCAATGGAGTCGACCGGGACGTCCTTGACGATCTCGATCTCCTCGGCCAGCAGCGCCGAGAGGCGGGAACTGAACTCCGGAATGAACCGGAATTCGACGCGGTCCACCTGGACGGGGTTGCGCCAGTAGTTGGGGTTGCGGTCAACGACGAGGCGCTCGCCGCGCTTCCATTCCACAAACGTGAACGGCCCAGTCCCGATCGGCTGCTCGGCCATCTTCTGGGCGCCTGCTTCCTGCAGGTACTGTGGGTCGATTGGGTGGACCTCCCGTAGGCGCTGATCGATGATCGGGAACGGTTCGGCCGTCGTGATCCGCAACGTCTGCGGATCGACGACCGTGACATCGCTCATGACCTCCCAGCGCTCCAGGTAGTGACTCTCGTTGGCCGGGTCCTTGGCCCAATCGATCGCCGCCTTGAACGCGGAGGCATCAAGAACGTGCCCGTTGTGGAACGTGATGTCCGGCTTGACGAGCTTCAACTCCCATGTCAGTTCGTCCACGTTCGACAGCGTCGTCAGCCACGGCCCAATGCTGTACTCCTCTGTCGGGTCGTGGAGAAGGGCTGGATCGTAGATGTGTTCGATTGGGACGCTCGTGGTCCAGTCGACGATGGCGTTGGGCATCAGCGTCCGGGGGTCTGCCCCGAGCGCGATTGCTACCTTTGCCAGCCGCTGTTCCTGCGCCCCGGCTGGGCGGATGCCGGCCAGGCCGAGCGGCCGCGACCCGGACGCGACCGCCGCGGCCGAACCGAGGCCGATGCCCTTGAGAAAGGAGCGTCGGGAAAGCTCGGGAAACCTAGTCGCCATGTTGCCTCCTTGCCGATGCGGCGTCTGGACTCAGTGGAGCGAGTGGGGCAGGAGGGTACCGCCGGTCCAGTATGCCGTCAATGGCCCGCACCCCTAGCGAGCCGGCCCAGTTTATCCCCGTGAACCGGGAGCGATACCCCGCACAGCCGTCTCAATCTGGTAGACGCTTGTGTGGGCGGTGAGGAAGAGGGTGGAAAAATCAGGGCCGCCGAAGGTGAGGTTGGCCGGGTACTCCGCCGGGATCGCCAGGATGCCGAGCAGATGACCGTTTGGCTCCACGACCCAGACCCCACCTGCGCCCGTAGACCAGAGGCGCCCATCCTCGTCGACCTTCATCCCGTCCGGTGGGCCGGAACGTCCGTGCCCCCGCATGTCGACGAACAGCGTCCCGTCCGCCAGTGTGCCGTTCGGCAGGACGCGGAAGCGGCGGACGATCAACTCCTGAGAGTCGCCGACGTAGAGGAGGGATTCGTCCGGGGAGAAGGCGAGGCCGTTGGGTTGACTGAACGACGCATCCAGTAGCGTCAGCGTTCCGTCCGTATCCAAGCGGTAGACGCCCTGGTGCGGCAGTTCCTGTTCCACCTCCAGGCCAGCGGCGCGGGAATCACGGATGCCGTAGGTCGGGTCGGTGAAGTAGATCGCTCCGCTCGAATGAACCACCACGTCATTAGGGCTGTTGAGCTTCTTGCCCTCGAAACGGTCGACCAGCGTGGTCTCTGGCCCTCCGTAGGGGGCGCGAGTGATCTGCCGTCCGGAGTGTTCGCAGGCCAGCAGGTTGCCGTCGAGATCCAGTGTCAGCCCGTTGCTGTTCCGGCTCGGCTCCCGGTAGACCTCAGCAACGCCCATTCGCGGTCGCCAACGGTGGATGCGGTTGTTGGGGATGTCGCTAAAGAGGAGGCAATCGTCGGTAGGCACCCAGACAGGCCCCTCGGTGAAGGAGAACCCTGTGCAAATCCGGGTGGCCTCCGTGGCCCGGAGCAGGGCCGAGAGTCCCTCATCTCGTTCGATCGGCATCGTTCCTCACAGCCTCGATCGCCGGCGTGAAGGGCTGCTGGCCCGTCAATCAGCGCCCATCATCGCACGATGTCCACGGGCACGAACGCCAGTGCGAACCGGTTGCGGCCTGGAAGCGTGGCGCGGCTCCTGGGTGTTTCGCGCCGGGGTTCGGTGGGCTCGCGGATCACGCGGTCGCCTACAGCCCGTCTTCCTCGACAGGGGCCGCCGCCTGGGCGGCCAGCGGTCCGTTCGCCAGGGCTAGCACGTCCGCCAGCATGCCAGCCGCAGTGACGGCAGCCCCAGCTCCCGGGCCGGAGACAGTGAGGGGATAGGCGTCGTAGCGGCGGGTGCGAATCGAGACGACATTCTCCGGCCCCTGGAGCGCGCCGAGCACTCCCGTGGCGGGAATCGCCCGCACGCCGACCGTCAACGGACCCTCTGGCATCACCGTCGCCACGTACTTGAGGGAGCCGCCCTCCGCCTTCGCGGCCGCCGCTCGCTCGGCCATCGCCGCGTCCAGGTCGCCGACCCGCTCCAAGAACGCCTCCACCGGCACATCCCGGAGATGCTCGGGCACCAAACTCTCGACCTCGATCTCGGTCAGGTCCGCCCGCCGCCCGATGGTGCGAGCCAGGATCAGCGCCTTGCGGGCCACGTCCAGCCCGCTCAGGTCGTCGCGGGGATCCGGCTCGGTGTAGCCGCGCTCTTTGGCGGCGCGGACCGCCGCCGAGAACGGCTGCCCCGCAGTCACGTCGGAGAAGATCGCGCCGAGGGTGCCGGAGAGCGCTCCCTGGATCTCCAGCACCTCGTCTCCCGTGTCCAAGAGCCCGCGCAGCGTCGACATCACCGGCAGGCCGGCGCCGCAGGCCGCCTCGTAACGGAGCCAGCCCGCCGGCCCGGCCGCCCCCCAGAGCGCCGCCGTGGTGGGCTCCTCCGTAGGCATCGCCAGGGGGGCCTTGTTGGAGAGCACCACGCCGGCGCCCACCTCCAGCGCCCGTAGATCCAGCGTCGCCGTCTGCTCACCGGCCCCCGCGTCAACCAGAACGGTGGGGCCGGCCACCGCGATCCGCTCCAACGCCCCCTCCGCCGGCACGATCTCCGCGTCCTCGCCCGCCAAATCGCCGAGCGGGACGCCGTTTCGGCGTCCCTCCACTGCCGCCCGCAGGATGTCATCCGGCAGCGTCCCACCTTCTGGGCCGACCAGCGCCCCGCCCCGTCCGACCAGGGCGCCGATCTCGATCGTTAGCCCAAGCCCCCGCCATCGCTCGCGGTTAGCCAGCACCTGCTCGACGACCGCACCGCCGATGGTGCCAATCCCGACTTGAACTACGGTGATACGTCTCACGGGAATAGTGTCCTCTTGGCTCTGCGGGTCACCCACGACCGCCACGGCATACCGGGTTCTGTAGCATGGTTCGTTTGCCGACTGTTGGGGCCTGCCCAGCGCACCGACCCGTGATGGGCAGCCGGCGCTGCCCACCTCTTCGCGCCGATGCCCGCCGACCGGCGGGCATCACATCTCGCGTTTCCTGGTCTCACTCTAGCACGCGCGCCTGCGAACGGATTTCGATCAAAGCTCCACCAGCGCCGGTTCACGGCGCGGCGGCTGCGCGGTCGTGGTCGCAACCCCGGTCGGATTCGGCATCTGGAGCGGGTCGTACCAGATGGGCACGCGCATCCCGACGAGATCCTTGGCGCGGACCGGGTTCGTGGCGTACGGGGTATCCAGGTTGGTCGTGTCGATAGGGAGGCTGATCGTGCCCGCTTCCGCGCCGTGGATTAGGGCGTCAAAGCGCGGCTGATCTTCTGTGCCGGGTCCGAAGATGCCGCTCCAGCCCATCGCTCCCTCGGTGCCGTTCCCAGCGCCGTTGGCGAATGCGACGTAGGTGTTGTTCTCCCGCGCCCGCTCCCGCCAGAGGTGGAAGTGGTCCGCCGTCGGTCCGACCGGCACGTGCGGAAGGTGCGGGATCGCCGTCGCGCCCCAGGGAGTCACGGCCGGTCCGGTCACCAGGGAGGGGCAGGCAATGAGATCCGCCCCGTCGATCGCAAGCGATCGCGCCGCCTCCGGAAAGACTGCGTCGTAGCCGATCAGGAGGCCGATCCGACCGACGGGCGTGTCGAATGTGGGTAGCCCGACGTCCCCGGACGTCGCCCAGGCCTTGTCATCCGCGGTGAGGTGGAGCTTCCGATAGACCCCAACGACGCCCTCCGGTGAGACAAGGACGGCACTGTTATAGAGGCCGTCTTCGCCCCGCTCTACCAGCCCCGCGATCACCAGCGCGCCGCGCCGTGCGGCAATCTCTCGCAGCCGCTCCGTGGCCGGACCCGGCACCGGTTCCGCCAGGTGCTCGGCCGCCGTCGCATCGCTGATCGGTCCGCAAACGGCTAGCTCTGGAAAGACGAGCAGATCGCTCTCCGTCGTCTCCGGCCCCGTGGCAAGCGCCGTGATTCGTTCCAGGTTACCCGTCACATCGCCGGGGGCAGGAGCCATTTGGACAACCGATGCCCGGCTCCGCCGACCTTCCGGCAACGGTCGCAGGTCGTAGAGCCCGTGAAAGGCGTGTCCATTCCAGAGATAGGTGTGGAGCGTCAGGTTGCCATAGGCGTCCGGCCGCCGGTCGGCAAGCTTGTCCTCCGACCGTCCGGGCCCCAGCCGTTTGTCGCGGGCGCGGCGCAGATCCACCTTGCCGTAGACGATGCCGTCTCCAACATCGAGGGAGTCCTGGACCACGCCGTCGGGATCGATCACGCAGGAGCCGCCGGAGAACTGGACTCCCCGCTCCAGGCCGTAGCGGTTTGCGGCGATCAGGTAGACCCCGCTCTCGAAGGCGCGGGCCATCCAGGAGGGGGAAGGACTCTTCTCGGAAAGCCAGTTGGTGGGGAAGCAGACCACGTCGGCGCCGCGCAGCGCTGGGATGCGCGTGGTCTCGGGGTAGACCGCGTCCATGCAGATCGTGATTGCGATTCGCCCAAGAGGGGTGTCGAACACCGGCAGACCGAGGTCGCCATCTTTGGCCCACTTCGGCTCAGAGATGTAGCTGTGGGTCTTGCGGTAAATCCCCACGACACCGTCCGGCCCGACGAGGGCGGCCGTGTTGTAGAAGACGCCGGTTTCGGGCGCCACCTCCGCCAGCCCGACCACGATGTAGCAGTCATACCGTGCCGCCAGCTCCCCGAACCGCTCCGTCGTCGGCCCTGGGACCGGTTCGACATACGGCGCGATCTCCGCCCGGCTGCCCCAGCAGTAGGATGTTGTCGCCATCTCCGTCTGGACAATCAACTTCGCGCCGGACCGGGCGGCTTGCTCCGTCAACTGGAGCAAAGTGGCGATGTTCTCTTCCTTTGCGAAGAGGGTCGGGTCCGTCTGAATCGCGGCCACCCGGTATGGGGAGATGGGGGAAGCGGCTACGGTCGTGTCACCGCTACGTTCTGCCGCGCCACTCGATCCGTTCATGCCTCGCGATTCTCCTCGTCTGGTGCCTGGGTCCGGTCCACGTCGTGGAGGATGATGCTGCCGCCCCGGCGAGCGGTCAGGCGGCCGGCAAACTCCGCCAGGTCCGGCCGCGGGATTGTCCGCGGCCGTCGCGGCACGGACCAGTGCAGTCCTTCCCACCGCTCTCGCAGATCGCCGAGCGACCGGGCCAGATTCCGCTGCAGCTCCTGCAGGTCCCGCACCTCGCGGCGGGTCGCCGCCTTGCCTTCGGGGGTCGTCTGGCCCAGGTGGCGCACCTTGCGAGCACGATCCTCGACGAGGCGCCGGGGCCCGATCCCGCTCAATTGCCTGAGGGCCTGTCTAAGCGCATCGCCCAGAAGACGGGCCGCGGCGTCCGGATCAGCGTGAGCCGCAGGCTCGGGCTCCGGAACGATCATGTCGACCACACCGAGCCGCTGGCAGTCGCGGGCGGTGAGGGTGTGGACCCCAGAGCGATCGCTGCCGGGTGCCTCACCAGCTTCGGTAGAACTCGCCAGGGGGCGGGAACTCGCGCCTCCTTCGGCTCCCGTGATGGTAAAGACGGCGTGCTGCTGCATCAGCATCCGGTCCCCGACGGCGAGCGCGAGTGCGCCTGCGCCACCTCCTTCGCCGATGACGGCGCAGACAACGGGGACTGGCGCCCTGCTGAGGGCCGCGAGCGTCTGTCCGATCGCGACGCCGATTCCGCCTGCCTCCGCGGCAGGGTCCACGGCCGCACCGGGGGTGTCAACCAGCGTGACCAATGGGAACTCCAGTTGACTGGCGAGCCTCGCCATACGGATCGCCTTGCGGTACCCGGCCGGACCCGTACGCGCTCGATCCTGGGCCACCAGGGCAACCGTGACCCCGTTGAGGCGACCAAGCCCGCCGACCAACCCAGGGTCGTCCGCGGCCACCCGGTCACCTCGCAGCTCAACGAAGGTTGGCATTAGGCGTCGAACGTAGTCCAGCGCCCTCGGTCGCTGGGGGTGGCGCGCGAGTGCCGCCGCCTCCCACGCCGGAAGGGTGCCGCTCGCCACGCGCGACGGGATCTCGCCTCGCTCCCGCAGCGCTCCCCGGTTTACCACTAGATCCAGCAACGCAGCGAGGGTTGCGCGAAGCTCGGCACGGGCAACCACACCGTCGATCATCCCGTGCGCGACCAGCGCCTCCGCCGCGTGCGTCCCGCCTCCTCTCATCGCCCGGACCGGCTCCTGGGAGGCGTCAAAGCCGACCTGGGCACCCGGCTCCGCCAGAATCACGTCAGCCTGGTTGGCGAGACCAGCGTAGACGCCGCCAGTCGTCGGGTGGGTGAGCACGGCGACAAAGGGCACCCCGGCGCGACGAAGGCGGGTCGCTGCTGAAGCCGTCTTTGCGAGTTGGACCAGAGAGAGCATTCCCTCCGGTGCCCGGACCGGACCGCGCCCACCGGCGCAAATCGCGACCAGGGGAAGGCGCCGGCTGGCCGCCTGCTCCATCGCCAGGACAATCTTCTCCCCGGCGATCACCCCGATGTTGCCCCCGAGTGCTGCGAAGTCAAGCACGATCAGCATGGCCGCTTGCCCACTGATGGACCCGACGCCTGTGATGGCCCCTTCCGCCACGCCGGCGAGACCGGCCCGCTCCTGGGCCTCCGCCAGGCGGTCGGGGGCCGGCAGCAGGTCATGGCTGGAGTCGTGGCTGTGGAAGACGAGAGGATCAACCGAGATCAGGGCGGCATTGGTTTCGGCAAAGCTGCCCGGATCAACGAGAAGCGCTAGGCGCTCCCGGGCCAGCAAGGAAAAGTGGCGGCCGCAGGCGTCGCAGACCCGATGCGTTACCCAGAGATCTGTCTTTGTCAGGTCCATGCCGCATGCCGGGCAATCAAGTGGGAGATCAGGGTCCATGCCCAATGGATTGGTCAGGTTCGGATCCGTCATGGATAGCCCAGCCCGCGTCCCCATGGACGCCCTGCCTTGCCTGCAATGCCGTTGCAACGGCCATCGTAGGCAGTCAGCCCCGGGTCGTCAAACCGAGGTTTCGGAAGGCAGCGGTGGGGGCACGACGCCCCCAGCGGTTCCCAGCGGCGCGATCGGCACCACCTCGTCCGGGAGGTCGAATTGTCGGAATACGAGATAGCCGATTAGCACGACAGCGCCCGCAACGGGACCGACGATGCGGACGCCCAGCGGATCGTTGGCGGTATTGCCGAGAAGGAGAAGCGAGGTCAGCACGAGCGGAGCAAGCGACCCGGCCGTCTTCTCGACGAAGTTTTGGGCACCGTAGAACGTCGCCTCGCGGCGATGCCCCGTCCGGCTGGCATCGTCGTCGACGATGTCGGCGGTCAGCGCGGTCGGGAAGAGATACACCCCCGCCAGCGGGAAGCCGATCAGCATGATCACCAACAGCACCTGAGGGAGCACCGGGATGCCGGGCACGAAGCCGGCAAACGCCAGCAGGGGGAAGGCGGCCGCGGCGCCGAGCATGGCCCAACTGAAGGCTTGCCGCTTGGAGGTGCGCTGCGCCAGGCGGCCGAAGACGGGTACCGCCACCACCATCGCCCCGATCACCACGGCCGTCAGGATGGCCGACCAGACGCCCTCATTCTCCTTGCCGAGGACAGAGGTGACGTAATACGGCAGGACTCCTGTCAAGAGCTGGAGCCCGAGCTGGAACAGCACGAAGGTCGGCAGGAAGAGGAGAAACGCGGTATTTGAGAAGGTGGCCCGCAGTGCGTCCAGGAGTGGCAGGTCTGCCGGTGGTTGGTGCCGGTCCACGTGCTTCCAGATGCCGGCCATCCCCAGGTAGCGGCAGCCGAACGCAAGCAGGGCCATCACGAGCGCCATGGCCCGGAAACCGAACCGGTCCACCAGGAGGCCGCTACCGACCAACCCGATAGCGGCTCCCGCCACCCCGAAGTAGACCCGCAGGGCCACAAGCGTGACCCGGTCGCGGCTGGAGGCGGCGAGTTCCGGCAGCAACGCTTCGTACGGTCCGCCGCTGAGAGTCACGAAGAGATTGAAGAGCTCGTAGGTGACAAAGAGGTAGATCACGGTGGTGGCCGTGCTGCTATTTTCGGGTGGGACGAAGGTCAGGAACGCGAAAAGCGCCCAGAGCGGGGTGGCACCGAGAATAAACGGCAGGCGACGGCCAAGTCGGGAGCGTGTGCGGTCGCTCCACCAGCCGATCAGCGCGTCGTCAAACGCCTCGATCAGTTTGCCCGCCGTCAGGACTACGCCGACCACGCCAAGGGGCAACAGCGCCTCCCGGCCGCTATCGGCGGGTGGAGCATAGGCGTAGAGCAACCAGAGGCCTCGGCTCTGCCCCAGTGCCTCGCTACCGAGGCTGCTCACTGTGAACAGCAGCTTGTTCCGTCGCGGTAGCCCTGCCATCGTCTCGTCCGATCGCGAATGCCTGCCGCTCATGCCCGGCCGGCGGAACCGGTGGCTGCGTACATCCATCATCTCCGTTCAGGTTGCCGCTCCGCATCAGCAGGATGCCGGAATTCCGCACCACCGCGGCCCCACTCGCCTCCGTGGCATCACGGATGTCGTCCCCTCGAGTGGTATCGAGTCGGGTATGGAAAGATCGAGGGGGAGGGAAGTGCGCGTCGTGGCTGGTACGTTGTGGTGGGTCACCGCGGGGAGGACGCATGGACGGGGATCGCGACAGTCTGCAACCGATCGAGGGAGCCGACCGTCCGGCCCGGGCCCGTTTGGATGTGAAGGGCGAGCTACTCCTCGCGCTGCTGCCGACGTTGACGGTGCTCGCGGTCCTCGGGCTGGTGGAGGTGCTCAGCCAGCAGCGATTGCTGTTCGCCTCGCTGGCCTCCAGCG
>JAUJMG010000329.1 GCA_030446955.1 Thermomicrobiales bacterium | reverse complement strand
GAGCAGTGGAACTTGAGATCCACGGCGCCGGGCTGAACGCCCGCCTCGGCCAGCAGCGTGGCGAGAGGGAATCCGGACCACTGGGCCGTGCCGATCAGATCGCCGTTCAACTCGTTGGAGATACAGCAGAGGGTGGTGATCTTCTGATCCGTCGCGCGAGCGAGCAGGTCCGCGTGGGTGAGCCGGATCTCACGGTCCACCAGGCCCGTCACTTCCAGGGCCCAGCCATCGGCGCTGACGGTTGGATCAGAGACGTTTTTGGAGACATGGTAGAAGTCGGCCACTGAAGTGAGGACCGGCGTCAGTTTGCCATTCGCTTCAAGCTGCTCGAAAGGCAGAGCCAGAGCAGCGCTGGCCGCCCCCGGTGGTGCTGGCACAGCAGCCGATGTCGGGGCGACAGGCGCCGGGCCACTAGGCGCCGGGGCAGCCCGGCCAGCCGCGTCAGCGATGCGCTGGGCAGCCTCGCGGCTAGCATCGACGGCCTCAGGCGCCGTGCGGGGGGTGAGCAAACGCCAGGTCGTGCCGCCGACACCCGCGAGAGCCGCGAGGGTTGCCGTGCCCCGGGCCGCTCGCCCGACGACGCGCCGCCGGCTGACACTCGCCGCACCTCCGGCCGTTGCATCAGCAGGCACGAGGCCGGGGGCTGGGTCGGCGAACAACGCCCAGGTGATGCCGAAGAGCGCGAAGGTGACGAGAAATTGGGTCAGGATGTCGACGGTATGGGCGCTCTGGCTCGCGAAGGCGCCGAGGTTGGCAATCGGCAGCACGACCAGGAGTGCAAACAGCAACAGCCCGCCCGCCACGGTGCCGGCCGCGAGGAGGCGTCCGGCCAGGCCGGGTCCCGTCCGCCTGCTGAGGCGACCGGCCAGCACGCCCGCACCGTAGCCGACCGCCGCGATTCCGACGAGGACCGCGACGAAGGTTGCCTTCTTGGCTAAGCCGCCGTAGTTCTCCGTCGCGGCGCCGAAGACGGACAACGGCGTCAACCGGGCGATCGCGGCCAAGACCGTCTCGGGAAACGCAGGCACGACGCCGCCCTGCGACCAGTTCAAGCGCCACACCAACTGCCCAGCAAGCATCACGAGGGCCGCCAAGAATCCAGTTTCACCGGCCCGTGCTGCGGCAGAACCACTGGTTGAGAGGGGACGGATCGGGCGGCGGGCGCCGTTCATGAAGAGTCCTTTCCGGTGTTCTGGGGAGGCAGGCTCGTTCGGTACCCGCCAAGGAGGTTCAAACGGCGCCCCAAAGCCACACGGTCGGGCAAGGTCCGGCGCTGTCACTGATCGTCATTAAGTAGTACGTCAACCTTACGCTATTGGATGACGCCCTGCCGTGTCTCCCCTACACCGCCTGGTCCACTGCGCCGCCACACGACGCGCGGTAGGCACGGACAACGGGGATGGACCGTCTGGCCGCGATGCCGCCGCTCCTCCTTCGCCGATCCCGACCGGGGATGTGGTAAACCACCGCTCATGGCGACGCAGATGCCCTTGATTCACGATATCTCCACGGCGGTGCACCCCGTGCTCGCTAGAGCCGATGTCCCGGGCGCCGCAGTCGCGCTGACGATCGACGGGAGAACGGTCTCGTTGGGCCTTGGATCCCGCAGCCCCGACCTGATTCACCCGCTTGCGTCCGATTCCCGGTTCTACCTCTACAGCGTGACCAAGGTGCTCCTTGCCACGGCAACGCTGCGCCTTGTCGAACAGGGACGCCTCAGGCTTGACCAACCGATCGAGCCCTTCTTTCCCGACCTCTCGCTCGATGCGTCGATCACCCTCCGCCATCTCCTCAGCCATACCAGCGGCTTGCCCGACTACGGCGGAATACCCGAGTACCACGACGACCTGAAGACAGACCCGACGATCCCATGGACAACGGAGACGTTCCTGGCCCGCACGCTGCCGCGCGGGCTCCTGTTTCGGCCCGGTGAAGGGTGGGCTTACTCCAACATCGGTTTCCTGCTGGTGCGGCAGGTGATTGAACAGGTTGCTGGGTGCTCCCTCCGCGATGTTCTATCGGATCTTCTCTTTCGTCCTGTCGGCTTGCAGCAGACCATGGTGGCCGATTCGCTCGACGATGCGCGCGTCCTCACGCCGGGCTACAGCACTGCCTTGAGTCAGAGCGGGGAGTTGGAGGACATCAGCCGACGCTACCATCCCGGCTGGGTTTCGCATGGGGTTGCCGTGTCCACGGCAGAGGATGTCGCCCGCCTCCTGGAAGCGTTGTTCGGCGGAGAGGTCATCGGTCCAGCAGCGTTGGCGGAGATGGTGGTGCCACGAGGAGTCGTCGGCTCCCATCCCACACTTGGGCAGATCGCCTCCGGACTCGGGATCTTCATCGGTGCCGGGTGGAAGCATGGGCACCTCGTTGGTCATGGCGGCGGAGGCCCGGGCTACAGCACGGCGGCGTTCCACGCTCGCGACCTCGCCGGCCATCGGGTCACCGCCGTCGCGCTTGCGAACCGCGATCGGGATGACATCGGGCACGAGCTCGCCTTTACCCTGCTGGACGTCGCCGCTCGCCATGTGGGTCACGACCGGCCGGGGGAGACTGAAGATTCTCGGCCTTCCCAGTCTCACAACCATGCCGGAGGGGACACACGCTAGGCGTGGGCGAGGGACGTGGACGCCGGTTCGCGATCATGAGCGACGCTCGTGGTCGAAGTCTCGTGGGAGCGCACGGTGGCGACCAGGACTTGGTCCATAAAGTGGCCGATTTCGGCAAAGAGCCTGGCGGCCCGTCGGGCTGCCAGGCCCTCCTCGTCAATCATGCCCATCACGGCCTGAACCACCGGGAAGCGGAAGTAGAGGAACGCTTCCACAGTTTCGCCAACGCTCAGACCGGCGATCGCGCCGGAGCGGCCATAGTGCTCGCCGATCTGCTGCCCTTCCCCTAGTAGCGAAGCCCGATCGCCGGCGGCCGGAGCGGCAGCGGCGTAGCGAACGGCGAGATCGACGAGGCGCCGGCCAAGACGGCGATGCTCCTCCAGCGTCGCCGCGCTGTAGGCCTGGAACCAACGTCGCTCTCGCGCCCCTCGGATATAGTTGTCCTCGTAGGCGGAGAGGGAACGGTCGGTGAGGGCCTGGCGGCTGACGCGTGGCCGCTCCTGCGGTCGCGGGCCATCGCCAACCAGGGCCCGCAGATCGTCCTCGGCGTAGCGGCGGTGTCCCCCTGGAGTGCGAAAGACGGGAACCTTGCCGGCGTCACTCCAGCGGCGGAGCGTGGACTGGTCGACCCCCAGGAACCGGCAGGCTTCGTTGATCGAGAGCCAGCGTCCGCCGCCGGTCTCTATCCCCGTTGGGGGATGACCCGGATCAGCGTTGTTGAGTCCCTTCGCGCCGATTGGGGATCGGGTCGCCATCGCACCCTCCACCTCCACGGGGGCCGGGTCGCACACCGGCGTGCGCTCCCGGTGACCAAGTCGGACCCGACGATCCAGTCGCCAACCGCGACCGGGAGCGGAGCAGGTTACGGGGCACCCCGCTCCCGATTCAGTCGGGCCAGTTTAGCGACCGATGTCCCGCTGTCAATCGTCCATTGGCATGGTCAAGCTTCCCAGGTCGAGGCCGATCTGAACCCGGGGTGGCCAGCCGAACGCGAAGCACCATTTGATGCGACCCGGATCCTTGCTCGTGCTGAACAGGTCGGAAGGGTTCAGTGCGATCCGGCGCGGAAACGATCGCGGCAGCGTCCGATCTCAGCCCATGCCTCCGCCGCATCGTGCCAGCCCAGGACCTCAGTCGTCTTGTGCTCAAGCAGCTTGTAGGTTGCGAAGAAGGTCTCGATCTCCCGCAGCCAGTGGTCGCCCAACTCAGCAAGGGTCTGCACGTGGGCGTAGCGGGGGTCGCCGACCGGCACGGCTAGGACCTTAAAGTCGGCCCCCTTCTCATCGGCCATATCAAGGCCGCCGACGGGCCGGGCCGGAACCAGGCACCCCGGGAAGGTCGGCTCCTGAACGAGGACGAGCACGTCAAGCGGATCCCCGTCTTCCGCCAAGGTGTCCGGGATAAATCCGTAGTCGGTGGGGTAATGGACAGAGCTGTAAAGCACGCGGTCGAGCCGCAGCCGGCCAGTAACGTGGTCCAACTCATACTTGTTGCGGCTGCCACGGGGAATCTCGATGAAGGCAATCACGGTCTTGGCGAGATCGTCTGACTCGACCTCGTTCTCTTGCCCGTCCAGGTCCAGCCGACTCCGCGCCTGCTCCACCATCGTCTTGCCCTACCCTCGTCCTGTCGACCAGGCGCCGCCGGTTGGGCGCTCAAGGGAAGGATGCCACAGGGTGCCACAGGGAAGAGTCGGCTACGCCCCGGACTGGGAGAAGAGCGCTTCCCGGATGGCCATGAGCTGGGAGCGGAGGGTGGTGTCCGTCGTCAACTCGCGCTCGATCTTCTCGATGCCGTGCATCACGGTGGTGTGGTCTCGATCACCTAGCTCGCGACCGATATCGACGAGAGAGGCACCGGTCTCCTCGCGCACCAGATACATCGCGACCTGGCGGGGAAGCACGATCTCCTTGGTCCGGCCCCGGCCTTTGAGATCCTTGAGCGCCACGCCGTAGTAGGCGGCGACGGCATCGACGACCCCGGCCGGGGTCGTCTTGGCACGGCGGGCGCCGATAGCGGCGTCGGTCAGGGCCTCCATCGCAAGTTGCAGGGTGAGCGGGCGGTCGGTGATCTGGGAGAGAGCCAGGATCTTGTTCAGCGCCCCCTCCAGCTCGCGGATGTTGGTCTGGTCCTTCTGGGCGACGTACTCCACCACGTCGGCCGGGACGGCGGCTCCCAACTCCTCGCCCTTGGTGCGGAGGATGGCGGTGCGCATCTCGTAGTCGGGAAACTGAACGTCGGCAATCAGACCACCCTCGAAGCGGGAACGGAGCCGATCCTCCAGAGCAGAGATGGACTTGGGCGGCTTGTCGCTGGTAATGATGACCTGCTTGCCGCTCTGGTAGAGCGCATTGAAGGTATGGAAGAACTCTTCCTGCGTACTCTCCTTGCCCGCGATGAACTGGATGTCGTCGATCATCAGGATGTCGATGGTGCGGTAGCGGGCAC
>JAUJMG010000328.1 GCA_030446955.1 Thermomicrobiales bacterium | reverse complement strand
AGCAGTTGACGTAAATGCCGCTCCGCGACCGGCCAATGGTCGTCGTTGGTCAGCGTGTCCAGGGCTGGCAGATGGCGGTAGGGGTCCAAGAGGGTGTCCTTGACCGTGGCCACCGCCTCACGCATCCGGGGACTGGTCAGCCGGATGTCTTCGTCGCGGACCTTGAGCATCCGCTTGATTTCCGCTGCCTCGGCTCCGTCAGTAAGGGCCAGGAGGACCAGCCGCTCACGGATGGGCACGCTCAAGAGTGCGTGGAGGGGCGGGCAGGGTTTGACCCGGGACGCCGAGCCCGAGCGGTAGAGCCGCTCAAAGGAGAAGCGCAGGGAGGCGAGGCGTGGAGAGGAGATCATGGGGGCGTCTATTATTCTTGAATACCACACAAGCCAAGACGCCGTCAATTATTCTTCAATTTACGCGGATGCTTCACGCATCTTCCACCAGCTCCTCCCATACCAGCCGCGACACCTCGGCCAACCGTCGTGCCCCGTCAACCTCGTCCGTTAGGCGCTTGGACATCAGGGCGATGACGTAAGGACCGTTGGGGGCGTAGACGATGCCAACATCGTTGCGGATGCCCTTGAGGGAACCGGTCTTGTGGGCGACTTCGGTTCCTTCCGGTAAGTGGAGAGGGATGACCGAGTTGTACTTCTGGTGCTTGAGGGTCTCGATCACGGCGGTTCGGCTGCCGGGAGCCAGGCCATAGCCATTCTCGATCTGGGCAAGGAGGTTGGCCATGTCAGCAGGAGTGCTGGTGATGTTGCGAGAGTCGTCGGCGTAGGCGACGCTGTCGAGGTCGCGCCGACCCGTATGCATCGCCTCGACGAGAGCCTCGTAGGTCGCCGCCGGATCCGTGGGCTCCATGCCGGTCGACGCACAGAAGATACCCCGGCAGCCGAAGGGGACGACGGTCTGGGCCAGGTTCAGCTCCTTCAGCACGGTGGCGAGACGGTCGAGGCCGACGATCCCAAGGAGCATGTCCGTTGCCTGGTTGTCGGAGACGATGATCATCAGCTCGGCGAGGTCCCGGATCGTTGGTGCGAGGCCAAGGTCGAGGTTCTGGAGGATGCCGGAACCCGGCACGCGATGGTGCGACTCGATGGTCACGCGCCGCGAGAGATCGATCTCTCCGTCGTCAGCCAGGCGGTGGAGCGCGTAGAGGAGCGGCACTTTGAAGGTCGACGCCGACGGGAAGATGTCATGCTCGTTGTGGCCCAGCTCGCGGCCGGTCGTCAGGTGTCTAGCCCTCAAGCCGACGGTGCCATTGAGGCTCGCCAAAGTGGATCTGATGCGCAAGGCAAACGGATGCTGGCTAGTCACGCTGGCGTTCCTTCACTGATCAGTCGTGCAAGCGCGGGTCGAGCACGTCGCGCAGGCCGTCCCCCAACATATTGACGCCGAGCACGAAGATGGCGATTGACAAGCCGGGGAAGACCGTGATCCATGGGGCCTGGCGCATATAGACGCGGCCACTGGCCAGAATCGCCCCCCACTCCGGTGTCGGCGGCTGCGCTCCGAGGCCAATGAAGCTTAGACCGGCGCCGGCGAGGAGCGCCCCACCGAACCGCAGGCTCGAGAGCACAATAATTGGCGCAATGATGTTCGGCAGGATATGGTGCCACATCAAGCGTGCGTCACGGGCGCCGAGGGCGCGGGCGGCCTCGACGTATTGCTCGTTCCGGGCGCTAAGGACCGAGCCACGGACCAAGCGGGCGTAGGCTGGAACCGCCTCCAAGCCGAGGGCGATGATGACGTTGTCTAGGGACGGTCCAAGCATTGCCACGACCGCGATGGCGAAGAGCAGTCCAGGGAAGGCGAGCCAAACTTCCAGCAGCCGACTCAGGACAGTATCGACGAGCCCCCCATAGAAGCCGCCGATCAGACCGAGCACAATGCCGCCCGCCATGGCGACGACAACCGAGATGATCCCGACGCGGACGGCGATCCGCGCGCCGTAGAGTACGCGACTGAAGAGGTCACGACCGAACTCGTCGGTCCCGAAGAAATGTGCCAACGACGGCGCCTGCAAGCGATCGGGCGTGTTGATCGCGATCGGGTCCCGGGGCGCGAGCGCTGGACCAAACAGGGCCAGCCCGATCAGCCCGAGCATCAAGAGTGCCCCGACGACGGTGAGCCGACTGCTCAGGAAACGGCCCCAGACGATCTCGCGGCGGGTACGGGCGCGCCGCCCCTGACCTCCTCCAGCCAGAGTCAAGGCGTGAGCGCTCACCGGTAACGAATCCGTGGGTCACTCCAGGCGTACAGGAGGTCGACGATCAAGTTCATCATGACGAAGCTCACCGTTACCAGTAAGACCGTGCCCTGGACGATCGGGAAGTCGCGCTGCAGGATGCTGTTGACGGCGAGCTGGCCGACGCCGGGCCAACCGAAGATGCTCTCGGTAATGAATGCGCCCCCGAGTAGTGCGCCGAACTGCAGGCCGACGATGGTGATGACCGGGATCAGCGCGTTGCGCAGCGCGTGGCGCAGCAGTACGGTCTGCTCATGCAAGCCTTTTGACCGGGCCGTGCGAATGTATTCCTGATTGAGAATCTCCAGCATGGCGCTCCGGGTCAGACGAGCCTTGGTCGCGATGCTGGGCAGAGCCAGCGTCAGCGTCGGCAAGACGAGATGCTTCCAGCTACCGGCGCCGGCGACCGGAAGCCAGCCCAGGCGCACGGCGAAGAGCCAGATCATCAGCAGCGCAACCCAAAATGATGGGACGCTCAAACCCCCGGTGGTGACGACCAGGATTGCCGAGTCGATGAGCTTGCCCCGGTTGATCGCAGCGACTACACCGCCGGTGATTCCCAGGATGGTCGCGAGCGTTACGGCCAAGACCGCCAACACCAGCGTGTAGGGCAACCGGTCAAGCACTTCATCCAGCACCTCTCGGTTCGTGCGGATGCTCTCGCCGAGGCTTCCCTCCGTCACCAGCCGCTCGATGAACCGCCCGTATTGGATCCAGAGCGACTCATCGAGCCCCAAATCGCGCCGGAGCTCAGCTACGGCATCCGCCGATGCCGCAGGACCAAGCATCACCACCGCCGGGTCCCCTGGCACCAACTGACCCATCAGAAAGACCGCCACCGAGACGCCGAGCAGGACGATAACGGTCTGTGACAATCGCCGGAGCACGTAGGTCGCCATCGTCTCCCTCCTGCTGGAGACTCGACTGCCCATGGGCCAGGGGTTGGGGGACTGCAGTCCCGGATGTCACGGCGTTGATCGAGTCGCCATCCGAACTGCAGTCCCCAACATCTGGCCCCTACGCCTTACTCGACGAACGCATCATTGAGCAGGAGATCGCCTAGCGGATGAACGGCGGCGCCTTGGATTCGGCTCGCAACCGCTGTCTTGGCCAGCGGCATGTAGAGTGGAACCCAGGGCTGTTGCTCGATCAAGAGTTTCTGGGCCTCGGTGTAGATCGGCAGCCGCTGCTCGAAGTCGAGCGTCTGTTGGCCTTGCTTGAGGAGCTGATCGAACTTCTCGTTCGAGAAGTGGACACGGTTCGAGCTCTTCAGGCGGTCCGAGGACAGGAACAGATACAGCGCGTTCGGCTCACCCCAGCTGTAGCCGAGCAGCAGCATGTCGTGCTCCCCTTTCGGGGTGAAGTCGAGGAGTGCGCCTACTTCCATCTGCTGGATTTGGACGTCAATCCCCGCCTTACGTAACTGCGCCTGGAGGAGCGTAGCAACCTGTCCATGGGTCGCGGACGTGGATGTGTAAAGGACCGGGCGGAACGGCTGGCCATCCCGCTCCATGATGCCGTCATTGTTCTCCTGGAAACCCGCCTCAACCAACAGCGCCTTGGCCCGGTCGATATCCAGCTTTGGCGCGAGGGCCTCAAGCTCCGGGTTGTAGCCCGGTATAGATGGCGGCAGCGCTGTCCGGACTGGTACTGCCAACTCGCCCTCGAAGACCACGTTGACGATTTCTTCACGGTCAACCGCGTGGGCGACCGCATTGCGCACCGTAACGTTGTCGAACGGCGGCTTGGTAGAGGTCATGCCCAGATATGAGATGCCAGTTACCTGGCTGGTGAAGATCTGGAACCGGTCATCATCCACGAAGCGACTGATGTCCGTCGCCGTCAAGGCGGCTGAATCAATTTCTCCAGCCTCCAGGGAGGCAATCTGCGACGACGCTTCGGGAATAACTTTGAAGGCCAGATTCTCGATGTACGGGGGACCCTGGTTCTTGTAGTAGGCGGGCACCGCCTTGTAGTCGTTGAACGCCCCGAGGGTCAGCAATGTGCCGGTCTGCCACTCCTTGAAAGTGTAGCCCCCGGTCCCAACTGGGGTGCGGCCATAGTTGTCGCCAGCCTGTTCGACCGCCGCCCGGGAGAGCATGCCGCCATAGGGAGTGTTGATCGCATGAAAGAACGTGGCCGACGGTTCGGAGAAGGTCAGCGCGATCGTTTGGGCGTCGACGACATCTATCGCCGTAACCCTCTGGATCTCCTCAAAGATCGGGGACTTGGTGCCGACCTGCTTCAGCCGCTCAAAGGTGAACTTGACCGACTCAGCATCGAACGGCGATCCATCGTGGAAGGTGATGCCGGGCCGGAGCTTGAACGTGATCTTGAGGTTGTCCGGGCTGGTCTCCCAACTCTCGGCCAGCAGCCCTTTGTAAGTGAGGTCGAAATCCTGATAGATGAGGGTGCTGTAGATGTAGTCAAACACGGAGGACGCTGCCGGATTCGAGGTGACGTGTGGATCGAGAGTCTCAGGGTCGGTCGTGACCGCGAAGGTCATTGTGCCACCCCGCTCTTGGGCGGCGGAAAACCGGGCGGGCACGATCACCGCCCCGCCCCCTGCAAGCAAAACGCCAAGCATCCGGCTGCTTACGCCGGCTGCTGCCGCATGCTGCAGCAATGTTCTCCGATCCAGGATGGGGCCAGTGAACGTCGTCAGCCCTTGGTCAGCCTTGCGATGATCAGCCATGAGTATTACTCCTTGCTTCTCATACTCTGCAATGCACCGAAGTGCACAAGTTGCACACGGCATGCCACGATGATGCCACTACCCTCGACACTGGCTTGACCGGAACCACCTCTATCCCCGAACG
>JAUJMG010000327.1 GCA_030446955.1 Thermomicrobiales bacterium | reverse complement strand
AGCAAGCAGCTTGAGGTCAAGAGTCACGAGCTGGTGAGGGATGTGCCACAGCGCCTGGGCAGCCCCGGCAACACCAGACTCAGACCTGCTGAGGAGGAGAGGTGCCGCCGTAGCCAGGATGGAGCCCCACTGGTCAGCTTGTTGGGCCAGTACAGAAGCCGTCACCAGGGCATGGGGGACGAGTGACCCGAACCAGAGGTTGATTTGCACGGCGCTGAGTGGATGGAGCCCTCCCTGCAGCAGCTGGTCCAGCTCGTGTGGCGGCCCTGGATCTTCAACGATCGCCATGCACCGTGCGAACGACTCATCCCGTACCCCTGCGGGCAGTGTCTCCGCCAAGTTGCGGAGCGCAACGATCGCTTCGCTGCGGTTGGCCTCCGGTAAGTGCCGGTCCTCAGCCAGGTTGAGAAGGTGGCGAGCCATCTCCACCCGGGGCATCTCGTCGAGAACCCGAGCGAGGTAGGCGCTGTGTGGGAGGTCGGTTCCGAAGGAGTACACCCCTGGGGGCTCGGGAGAGCGAGAGAGCACCCGGTCCGCCGCCGCTGCCGCCTCAGATACGAGCCGAGGATGGGGCAAGCCCAAGGCGAGCAGGAGGTCGAGCGAAGCCCTATTGCCGGCCTCGACGAGGCGCTCCAAGTGGGAAGCCACGGCGTCGACGTCCTGCTTGAACTGGGCAGCCGCACTCCTAGCTGTGGTCGCGGCAACACCGTCGCGCTGTTCCAGCAGAGCGAGAATGTGTTCTCGTGCGTCGGTTCGAAGGCTGGGCTGCGTCTCGTGGATGGCGCAGACGATCCTGACGTGCTCATCATCGTGGTAGTGGTAGTTGCCGGGGTCACGTTGGACGTAGGGCTTCAGGCCAACGAGAGCACGCTTCGCCTGCGCCGGCGTCAGTCGCCCAGCCACGGCGGCGATCGCTCTCCAGGCGTTCAGCCATACCTGAGGTCCACGGAGTCCCTGGCCGGTGAACTCAGTGCAGGCCAGGGCCAGGTCAACGAGGTGTTCCACGTCGATGTCTGGGACGAGGTCCCCTTGGAGCGACATGGCAAAGAGCGCCGTTGCCCGCTCCCAAGGCGCCGACGCCTGGAGGTGCTGGCGAACATCCAGGTACCGATCGAGAGGGAGTAGCTCCTTCAGCTCATCGACATTCCCCCCAGCGATGGCATGGGTCACCGCGCCCATCGGATCCACCTGGCCGAAGACCCTCATCAGCGCGCTGTGGGCGTCGAGCTCTGCCTGCAGATGGCCCGTGGTTGCGTGGTCGCGAAGACTGGTTCGCAGGTGGCGGACCGCATTCGGCGGTTTCCCCTCCGCCAGTGCTACCAGCCCGGCGTCAAGGGGATCTCGGCGCCGCTCGAAGAAGGAACCGGCGCCCGTGGATTCGACTCTCGCCGCAAACCCTGGGCTCTGCAACCAGTCCTCGGGCAGCGACGCCGCGTACACCCACTGGACCCGGGCCAGCGAGCGCACCGCTTGGCCCGCCTCTCGTGGGAGGTTTGCCGCGCAGGCCTGCTTGATGGCCTCTCGGTAGGCGTCCTCGGCCTCGTCAGACTGGCCGTGCCAGGCGTGGTACCGGCCGAGCCGTGCAAATACCAAGGTGGCCAGTCGGGGAGCGAGCTCGCCACGCCGGGCATGACGGGCTAGTTCATTGGTCTCCCCCGTGGCGTCGACGAGGCAAAGCCGAGCGCGCACGGCCACTTCGTCGTCCGGTCCGTCCGACGACCGGCGGGAGACGACCTGACGCAGGAACTCGCCGAGCTGGCCGTCGAGCGCCTCGAGCTGCCCGATGGCCACCGCCGTTTCCGCTACCCACAGCACGAGGCGGTCCAAGAAGGGGTGGTCGACGTCTACCAGCTCCCGGAGCGGTGGGTCGAACTGCCCCACATCTTCGTCGATGCCCCCGTACCACTGGTTGATCAGGTCGATCATCCCTATGAACAACACGGTCCTGGGCAGCTCTTGATCCTCAGCGAGCTCCCGTAGCTCCCGCAACGTCTGGGCATCGATGGACCGGCCTCCTGCCTCGACGCTTTGCCAGACCATGCCCTCCAGGAGGCCCGCCGCCTCCTCGGACCTTCCCGCCGCCACGAGAAGTTCGGCCGTGCGCCGCCGCATGCCGTCAGCCAGCGCCGAGAAGCCGGCGTCGGCGAGCTCCCCAGTGACGTGGGCCAAGCGTTCGGCTGCCCCGGCAGGGTCCTCGGGGGCAAGCCGATCGGCTTCCTTGACGACAAGGTCCAGACCCCGAGCCCGAAGGGGTCCCCGCAAGAGCTCGTCGGCCAAGTCGTGGGTGTCAGCGGGACGATCGTCGGGCCCTTGTATCGCTGCAATCTGCCGGCCCATCTGGGCCATGCTTTTGAACATGGCTTCCCGGTCGGACTCGTCCCGGCCTTCCGCCAACACGTCCCAGAGGACCTTGAGGCTGTCTCCTCCTATCCCAGGCTTTACTGCCGCCGCTTCAAGCTCACGGTAGAAGGCATCGACGAAGTCCTCGGCGAGCAGGGCCGGGTGGAGGCCCATCGCCTCCGCCTGCGTGATTCCCTCGTCCGTCTGGGTCCGGTCGAGCACGCTGAAGCTAGCCGCCACCCCGGCGCGAAAGCGCCCCCACAGTGAGACTTGCTGGTCGGCAAGGGGGATGGAGTCACCGTCGCACCACAACAGCTCGGCCAGGCCGGACCCCATGGCTTCGACTTGGCCCTCCCCAAGGTCCTTGTGTTGGCGGGCAACAGCGGAGGCAAGTGCCCGCCGGGCGCAGCCGTCGAGTGCTGAGCGACTCCGTTCCTCTGCGACAACGGCGCGGACCGCTGACGTCGCAGCGCCCAGGACCCGGCCGAGGAGCCAATCTGAGAACAGTGGAACCACGGGCGTCGAGCGTATCCGTAACTCGCGATAAGCCAAGGAATCGCGAGTTAGAGTCTGGGCGTGGGAGGGGTCAAGGAGCGCTGGCTCGAGCAAGCTGAGCACGGCCACAGCCTGGATCTGTCCAAGAACTTCCTCGGGGTCTGTCCGGACTGCATCGCCGACGACGGACTGCGCCGCTTCGTCCGCACCCATGCTCAGATTGAGCGCTGCGACTTCTGCGGCGGATCCGGGCCTCAGGGGCTCACCCTCGGGGCGCTGTTCGACTACATGGGCGAGCGCATCTCCACCGAGTGGGACCGGGCCAGCAGCGTGCTCTACTACGGCGAGGGGGACGAGGTCTGGGAAAGTGGCGGGGCGGCCGTCTACGACGCCTGGGACCTGCTGGGGGAGCTGGATGAGCCCCTGGCCAACGACAAGCTCCGGGACGAATTCGTAGCCGCCTTCCCCGATGACCGGGTCTCGAGGCACGCCTTTCGCCTGGCCCACCACGAGCGCCTTGCCTACGGATGGGAGACCTTCGCCCGCTACGTCAAGGAGGAGTCCCGCTACCTGTTCCTCCGCACGGGGCGGGGCCCGCAGGGCGACGAGGAGCTCATCCCGCCGGCCCAGCTCCTGGACGAGGTCGGCATGGCCATCGAGAACGGGGGCCTGATTCGACAGCTGCCGGAGGGATCGCAGGTCGTTCGGGCCCGCCAGCACTCGGCCGATCAGATCTTGGCCACTCCGGGCGAGCTTGGCAGCCCTCCGCCCGAGTGCGCCCCCGCCAACCGCATGAGCCCCCCCGGCATCTCCATGTTCTACGGGGCTGAGGACATCGACACTGCTCTGGCCGAGCTGCGCCCTAAGGTCCTTCCTCGGTGCGCCACGGTCGGCACGTGGTCCACTGCCCGCTCGCTGCACTACCTCGACTTGGTCAACGTTGAGGTTCCCACGCTCTTCGACATGGGGGGCAAGAGCCCGCGTCCGTGGTTGCTGTTCCTCCGGGGCTTTGCCGAGGAGGTGTCCCTGCCGGCCTCGCCTAGCGGCGCGGCGGTGGACTACGTGCCAACGCAGGTGTTCACCGAGTACGTGCGTCACGTGCTGGGCGATCGGGATGACCCCATTCGGGGCATCCGCTACCGCTCCGCCGTGCGTCCCGAGGGCGTCTCCTGGGTGCTGTTCATCAGCGCCGAGGGCTGCACCGAGGCTGATCCCGGCTGGCAGGACGATCCGGGGCGCTGGCTGGCCCTGGAGCCCTCGTCGGTGCAGCGCTTCAAAGCGACCGCCTCATGGACCGAGATCCAGTGAGCGAGGCCGGGGGTCTGCCCATCTTGCGTCCGGAGGTGCTGCCGGCCTGCTTCGAGCGGGCACTGGAGAGCGGCCAAGAGCCCGCAGAAGAGGCGCTCACCGAGGAGGAGCGCTGGTTCGCCGAACGGGCCCGGGCGGCGAACACCCGCCGGGCCTATCGAGCCGACCTCGCCGACTTCGCCGGGTGGTGCGAGCAGGAAGGGCGCTCCCCGTTGCCGGCCAGCGCAGCGACGCTGAGCGCCTACCTCACCTACCTGGCCCGACACGGCGCCAAGGTGCCCACCATGAGCCGACGCCTGTCCTCCATCGCCTACGCCCATCGCTTCGCCGGGAAGCGGAATCCGGTGGAGAGCCCGCGCGTTCACGCGGTGTGGGAGGGCATCCGGCGAGAGCGGGCACAGCCCGTCGACCAGGCCCCGCCGCTCATGCCACCGGTGCTGTGGGATGTCCTCGCCGCTCTGCCGGACGACATCTCTGGCGTGCGCGACCGGGCGCTGCTGCTGGTGGGCTTCGTGGGCGCCTTCCGGCGCAGCGAACTGGCGTCCATGCAGCGCCCCCACATCGCTCCTCACCCCAGGGGCCTGGTCATCAGCGTCCCCAAGTCCAAGACCGACCCCTACGGCAAGGGCCAGCTGGTAGTGCTCCCCCACTCAAGCCGCCCTGAGCACTGCCCGGTGTCGTCCCTGCACGCCTGGCTCGAGGCGGCGGGGATCGCCGGAGACCTCCAGGGGCCGGAGGACGAACGCCGTCCAGGGTTCGTGTTCCGCCCCGTGCACCGCAACGGAGCCACTGTGGCGGCGAGAGGCATGAGCGTCGCCGCCATCAACAACGCCGTGCAGCGGGCGTGCGTACGGGCGTCCGTGAAGGATGCTCGCTCCTACTCGGCCCACTCACTGCGGGCGGGCTTCGCCACCTACGCCTCCCAGCGAGGGG
>JAUJMG010000326.1:3540-5088 GCA_030446955.1 Thermomicrobiales bacterium | reverse complement strand
GCCCTCGACGTGAGCGTCCAGGCCCAGATCATGAACCTGCTCAAGGACCTGAAGGACGATCCAGGCATCGCGATGATCTTCATCACCCACGACATCGGCCTCGCTAGCGACCTGTGCGACACGATCGCGGTCGCCTACGCCGGGGAGCACGTGGAGTTCGGCTCCGCCGAGCGGGTGCTGCTGGAGCCGCAGCACCCGTACACGCGGCTCCTCCTAGCCAGCCTGCCGCGCCTGCACGGGACGGAGCGGCCGCGCCCGATGCCCGGCGAACCGCCGGACCTGAGCGCCCCGCCCCCTGGTTGCCGATTCCACCCGCGCTGCCCCTACCGTTTCGAGCCGTGCGTCCCCCACCACCCGCCGCCGATCCCAGCCGCCGACGGCGGACACGCCCGGTGCTGGCTGCTGGACTCGGCGAAGGTCGAGGCGTCCGAGATCCTGCGGGAGAAGGGGGTCGTCGTTGGCAGCCAGTGAATGGACGCCGGATCCGTCCCCGGTGCGACCCGCGGCGGATGTGGGGGCGGCCGGCACCGGGAGCGCCCTCGGCCTTGTCGCCCCGGCCGATCCGCGTCGCGACCCGCGCGGAGCCGATCCTCTCGTCGGGCTCGACGATGTCCACGTCGTCTTCTCCACCCGCAAGGGGCTGTTTCGGGGCGGCGAGGTGCGGGCGCTGAACGGGGTCAGCCTGGCCGTACGGCGGGGCGAGACGGTGGCCCTGGTGGGGGAGTCGGGCAGCGGCAAGACGACCCTTGGCCGCGTCTCCTTGCGCCTGGTGCGGCCGACGGCTGGCCGGGTCACCTTCGACGGGCAGGATCTGACGGGGGTCAGGGACGAGGATCTGGGCTGGTTCCGGAAGCGGGCCCAGATCGTCTTCCAGGACCCCTTCTCCAGCCTCAACCCCTACATGCGGGTGGGGGAACTGGTGGAGGAACCGCTGGTCATCGACGGGGTGCGGGAGCGGGGGGAGCGGGCGTCGCGGGTGCGGCGGGCGCTGGAGGCGGTGGAGCTGGTGCCGGCAGCGCGGTTCGCCGAGAAGTACCCGACCGCGATGTCCGGCGGCCAGCGGCAGCGGGTCGGGATCGCGCGGGCGCTGGTGCGGGACCCGGAGTACATCGTCGCCGACGAGCCGGTCTCGATGATCGACGCCTCCAGCAGGATCGAAATTCTGGACCTGCTGCGGGGACTTCAGGAGACGCGCGGGGTCGCGTTTCTCTACATCACCCACGACATCGCCAGCGCCCGCCACTTCGCCGACCGGATCGCGGTGATGTACCTGGGCACCGTGGTCGAGTTGGGAGAAGCGGGAGCCGTGATCGACCGGCCGCTCTACCCCTACACCCGGGCCTTGATCGCGGCGATCCCGGAGCCGGACCCGAGCAACCGGTTCCGCCGCCGCGCCGTCGTGCCGGGAGAGCCGGCGGGGTCGGCCTACCCGGCGGTGGGCTGCCCGTTCTACGCCCGCTGTCCGGACCGCACCCCCGGCGTCTGCGACGTCCAGCGCCCCGTCCTCGTCGAGGAGGAGCCGGGCCACTGGGTCGCCTGCCACCTCTA
>JAUJMG010000326.1:0-3440 GCA_030446955.1 Thermomicrobiales bacterium | reverse complement strand
CCCCGCGCTCACACCATGAAGCCGGCTCAAGCCGGCTCACCGTTTCCGCGTTGATAAAGAGTTCCGCCTGTCTGCGGACGTCCGCGCCACGGGCCGTGTTGGCACGCGCCTGCGCGGCGGAAGGTCTTGACCGCCTGGGGTGGTTGCGTTCCGGGGCTACGAGCGGCCGGCCAGGATCTTGAGCCGAGGATCGCTCGCCGGTTCCGCCTCGGACTCGAGGGGAGCGGCGCCGTGGTGGCCGAGCCATTCGCCGGCCCACTCCGAGACGGCGTCGATGACGTGGCTGAGGGCGCGGCCCTTCTCGGTAAGGCGGTACTCGATCCGGACCGGGGTCTCGGGGATCACGGTTCGGGTCACGATGCCCTCGGCTTCCAGCTCTTTGAGACGCTCGGAGAGGAGGCGGTCGCTGAGACCGGGGATTGCGGTGGTGATGTCACTGAAGCGGGTCTGGCCGCTCAGGAGCACGCGGAGGATCGCGCCCGTCCAGCGACGGCCGATCAACTCGATAGCGCGGTGATAGATGGGGCAGAAGGCGCTGATCTGGTGGTCGTGGCTCACAGGACACCTCGTTTCCGTCAACCACATTATTACTCATCGTAAGCGGCTTGACAAGCGTTAGCTAACGACAGTATAGTCGCTAACTACTCGTGAGGGACCCGACTGGGGAATGCACTCACGGGAGGACGCAGGATTCGGACGGTAGAGGAGCGTTGACACATGACCCAGATCCCCGAGCAATACCGCGATCTCTTGGAGGAGCCCGTCACCGCGAGCCTGGCCACGGTGCTCCCGAATGGGCAACCCCAGGTCACCCCGGTCTGGTGTGACCTGGAGGACGGCCTGATCCGGGTCAACACCGCCAAGGGGCGGCAGAAGCACAAGGACATGGTCGATCGGCCGCAGGTGACGGTGATGGCGATCGATCCGCAGAACCCCTACCGCTACCTGGAGGTCCGCGGCCGGGTGGCGCGGATCGAGGAGGAGGGGGCGGACGCCCACATCGACCTGCTGGCGAAGCAGTACATGGGCGTCGATCGCTACCCCAACCACGACCCCGACGAGACGCGGGTCATCGCCTACATCGAGCCGATCAAGGTCTCCGACCTGGGCTAACTGCGGGAGTGCCGGCGTCGGTGCCCGGCACGTCACCCCTCGCGCGACGCGACGGCCGGCGCACGCCGGATCGGATCGCCGGCGGTAATTACCCGACGTAAGCTCCTTGACATACGTTTGTTACCAGTATATAGTGATTTACGAAAGGTAAGCGACTCCAGAAAGCGGCGGGGGCGCCGCGACGGGTCGCGAAATGCCGTCGGCTGCCGAAGTTGCGGCGCCAACGCGGAACGAGAGAGGAAGAGGATTATGGCCACCACCGTCCAGACGCCGGTTGCGCCGAGCACGAGCACCGCCACCTGGCAGATCGACGCGAAGCACTCGCTGGTCGAGTTCGCGGTCAAGCACATGATGTTCACGACGGCAAAGGGCCGGTTCTCGGACCTCACCGGCACGATCATCCACGATGAGGCGGATCCGGCCCGCAGCTCGGTGGAGGTGGAGATCGCCGCCGCCAGCATCGACACCCGGGACGAGAACCGCGACACCCACCTGCGCTCCGGCGACTTCTTCGAGGTCGAGCGCTTCCCGGCGATTCGCTTCAAGAGCACTCGCGTCGAAACGGCCGGGCGCGACAAGCTGCGCGTGATCGGCGACCTCACCATCCGCGACGTCACCCGCGAGGTGGAGCTGGACGCTGAGCTGACCGGCCGCGGCGTGAACCCCTGGGGTCAGGAGGTCTCTGGCTACACCGCCGAGACCAAGATCAACCGCAAGGAGTACGGGCTGACGTGGAACGCGGCGCTCGAGGCGGGCGGCGTGCTGGTCAGCGACGACGTCAAGATCACCCTGGAGATCCAGGCCGCGAAGCAGCAATAATCGCGGCATGACGAGGAGCCGGACGCGTGACGCGTCCGGCTCCTCGTCACATGGCGAAGCCCGTGAGCAGCTGACCACGGTTGGGCGGCAACCGGCCGACGCGTCTACCGTCCACCCTCCGGAGATGATGGATTACGCCCCCTTCGCGTGGGGGAGATCGGCCGCGTACTCCGATGCTGCCGTGGCGCGGTCGGTTTCGCGGCGCCGCGCTCATGCCTGGGTTATGGGTGGGGCAGCGCAGAGAATCCGGCTACGGCGACCGCCGTTACGCTTCTGGAGGATTAGGGCCGTATCAGCGTGGGGCTGAACGCCTGCCGCGACCCCAATCCTTTAGCTGCGCGATCTCAATGGTTCCCTCCCGGCAATCGACAGGCTGGTCGACCTTCGGAGTCTCCTGGCAAAACTCGAGGGGAAGAGGGAACGCCGGTGAGCGATGCCGTCACCGGATTTCTTCGCGCCTCGCGTGTGCCAGTTCAGCACGGCGTCAGACTCATCCCGTCGTCCCAACCCAACGCCCACGCCACCGACCGTCCGCGCCACGGTTCGCCCGTGGCGCAGGTCAGCGTTTCCGGATTGCCCCTGACCAGGGGCAGACAATCGAGAAGCGAGCATTAGAAGACGTGACAAACCCGACCGACATCAACCGACCCTTCCGCATCCTCGCGATCGCCGGCAGCATCCGCGCCGGGTCCTACAACCGCCTCCTTCTGGAGGCCGCGCGTGACCTGGCACCGACCGGCGTCGAGATCGAGATTGTCGACACCGCCGGTCTTCCCTTCTATGACGCGGATCTCGAGGCGGTGGGCGATCCGGCTCCCGTGGGGGAGTTTAAGGAGCGGGTGCGTGCCGCCGATGCCCTTCTGATCGCGACCCCCGAGTACAACGGCTGCATCCCCGGCCTGCTCGGCAATGCCCTGGATTGGGCGTCCCGCCCCTACGGCCGGGCGCCACTCTCCGGCAAGCCGGTGGCGATTCTCGGCGCGACGCCGAGTCCTCGCGGCGGAGCTCGGGCTCAGGCGGTGCTGCGGCAGATCCTGGCGGCCACCCGTTGCGCGGTCGTTCCGGAGCCGGAGCTGGTGGTGCGGTCCGCCCATGAGCAGTTCGACGCCGTGGGCATGCTCCGCGACGAACTGACCCGTGACCGCCTGCGCGCGCTGCTTGCCAATCTGGTCGACGGGGTCGCCGGCACCGATGCGGCAGACCGCCCGGCGGCGTAGTACCGGGGTAGCCCGGACCGCCACGGGAGCCCCCTGAAACGCCGCGACGGCGATGCGCGACGGCGGCCCCGTCCGTGCGGAGCAGTGGGAAAGGGCCGGTATCGGTTGCCTCCGGCGATGCCGGGGGAGAAAGGAACCAGGATCGTGGTCAGTCAGACCGAGGCGCGCGAGGTGACGACGGTCGAGCGGCAGTACCGGGAGATCGACCCGGCGGAGACGCCGCCACGCCGCGTCTACGGGCTCCTGACATCGGTGGTCGTGCCGCGCCCGATCGCCTGGGTCTCCAGCCAG
>JAUJMG010000047.1 GCA_030446955.1 Thermomicrobiales bacterium | reverse complement strand
GGGCGGGGGCGGGATTTGAACCCGCGACCTTCGGGTTATGAGTCAGATGGTCGGGGCCTTCTTGCCGTGGGCGCCAGGCACCTCTAGGACCCCATAGTACCTGGTCAGAACGCATTTGTGAAGGCCGGCCGTTCCTTCCCGTGGGCGCTCGGAGGCGCACGGTCCTTCGTGTCGTGGTGACAAAATGATGACAAGGAACGTCCGGACATCGTCCGGACAGCTACTATGCTCGCCACATGAGCGACCCCGCCGCCACTCCTTCCCGACGCCACCGCCTCGAGGTGCGCGTCACTGCGGAGCAGGACGCGCTGATCCGCCAGGCGGCCGACCTCGAGGACACCACCGTGACCGCCTTCGTGCTCGACACCGTCACCTACAGGGCCAAGGGCGTGATCAAGCAACACCGGGACCTGGTGCTGTCCAACGAAGCGTTCGATCGCTTCATCGTCGAGCTGGACAATCCGGCCGAGCCGGTACCCCAGCTGGTCGAGCTGTTCGAGAAGAACCCCAAGCTCCCCGGCGGGTGAGCCCTCCGGCGGTGCGCCTCGAGCGCCTGGGGCCCCACCACGACCTCAGCGCCTTCGAGTCCGGCAACCGCGGGCTCGACGACTGGCTTCGACGCCACGCCTTCCCCGCCCAGGAGATGGACTCGGCCAGGACCTTCGTGTTCACCCAGAATGACCGCGTCGCTGGCTACTTCAGCCTGACCATGGGCTCTGTCCGACGCGCCGAGGCCCCCGCCAAGCTCGTACGAGGCCTACCTGCCTATCCCGTCGGGATGGTCCTTCTCGCCCGTCTCGCCGTCGACCGCCGGGAACAGGGCAAGGGCATCGGTGCGTTGTTGCTGGCGGAGGCTCTGCGCAAGGCGGCCGCCGCCGGCGAGGCTGCCGCAGCCCGACTGGTCGTGGTCGACGCCGTCGACGATGACGCCGCCAGGTTCTACGAACGACACGGCTTCGTCCCCGTGCCCGGCCATCAGCAGCGCCTCTACCGGCGAATGAAGGACATCCGAGCCAGCCTGGATCAGGCACGGCGGTGAGGGACGCAGCGAGGAACAGTCGGCCGCGGATGATCCCGGGTGGAAACCAGAAGCGTCCCGTCTTGCCAGAGGCCTTGGGCCCTGTCGGCGTCGCAGCCCCCCGCTGGATCTGGCCGTTCTCACAACGAACGGGCGGAGGCCATCGTCAGCGATGCAGTAGGAGATACCCGCGCGTCGTCGAGCTCTCGCTCTGGGTCTGCACGGTGGGCCGACGGCGCCTCCAACGCGGGGTTGAGCCGTGGGCCGGCGTCCCGGTCTCGAACAGCCGCGGTCTCTGGCACGCGCATGCTGTCTCGCCGTGGGACTCCCGAGACCGGGTACGGGACCGAACAAGAACGCCAGATCGCCATTCAGACAGGACCCTCACGAGCCGGCCGGCTGACCGCGTCTCCTCATGATTTGCTGACAGCGTGGTACCGCGCCGTGGTGCTGTGCCACTCGCGGCTGCCGCCGAGCCAGGCCCAGATGTCGGCGAGAAAGCGCCGCAAGGCAGGTGAGCCCAGGCTGCTGAGGACCGACGCCTCGGCCACGAAGGTGTACATCAGCTCGTTGTGGATCTCCACGGTGCGCTCAAGCGCCTCCTCTGAAGAACATCCGTCCTCCATCGCGATCAGCTTCGGTAGGTCGAAGTCGGATTCGGACTCCTTCGCCTTCGAGTAGATGTCGTTCAGGACTACGCTGGCGCTGCCGGCCAAGCAGAAGACCCGCCGCACTCGGCGGTCGGCGAACTCTTGGGCGGGCAGCTCGTAGCCGGCAATTGGGTCGACCAGCACCATGGGCGGCAGGAAGCTGTTCAAGTGTCGGTGGGTCAGGTACTCCCAGACCGGGGGAGTTCGGCCGGTCGTGCGCCATGTCGCTTCTTGGTTGTAGGCCATGAACATGACGGCCAGCTCGTGGCGCAGACGGGCGACCTGGCTGGCTGTGGCGTATCGGCCAAGGTGCTCGAAAGCCGAGCGGTAGGCCACGGCAACCGGCTCCGAGGAAAGCGCCTCATCGAGCTCAGGCGCGTACCGTGCGGGCAGGTCGATCGGGTCTATGGCGCCGTAGGTGACGGCCAGGCGCCATCCGATCACCCCGGGATCGGCGCCGAATGACTCCTCGTCCAGGAAGTGATCGTCAGTGGACCACTCGGCGACGATGCACTTGCCCGCGGCCAGCAGTCGATCGATGTCGTCAGTCGCCGGGTGGGTGAGCATGATCAGCCGCCCGAAGTTGGCGGCCCGGAGCTTGTCGAGCTGCCCGGGATAGATCCCGACCTCCGCAGCCCAGTCGACGAGCCGGTCGTTCACCTCTTCGCCGAGGCTCGGGTCGTCACGGATGGCGGGAGGGCAGAACAGCTCGGGACCTGGCGCAGGCTCTGGGGGCGGCGTAGGCACAATTCGAGCCGCGGAGGTGCCGAGCCCCGAAGGGGTGAAGCGGCGGGGCGGCGGGGCGAGAGCGGTGGTGGCGGGCTGCGAGCGGACGCCTGCCTCCGCAGCGGGAGCGCCAGTGCCTCTCGGCGTCCGAACGATGTGGGCCGCGGCAGTACCCAGTCCAGTGGGGCCGGTCGGCACTCGCCGCACGAGGGGGACAGCTTCCTCGTGCAGGTCGCTCGGGGCAGGGCGCTGCGGGCTGGAGAGCAAGGTGACCACCTCGCCCGCCACCTCCGAATCGGCTACCGGTGCGGCCAGGCGTGAGAGCAGGGACACCCGTCCTCCCTTCTTTGCGGCGGCTCAAGCACGGTCACGATCACTCAGAGCCGGTCGGCGACGATGAGGAGGTAGTGGAAGCTTCCCTCCCGGTAAGCCTGTAGGAATGCCTCTTCGATCCCGGTCTTCACCGAGGACTGCCGGCGGAGCTCCCAGTACGGGATCGTCTGAGGCGTGAGGTCGAGGACCTTGATGGGCACGAGGTCGTTGGCCGCGAGCGCCTGGAAGTAGGTGCTCCTTCCGTGCACATTGCAGATGTAGTGCTCGTCGATCTGCCTCACCGATGGCGACTTCTCCCCGAGCACGTCGTTGTAGCAGCCCGTGATGCAGACGTACCGGCCACTCCTGGGAAGAACACGGCGGAACTCGCGGTAGAGATCGAACAGGTCGACGTACATGGTGGTCTCGTTCGTCCAGACCGCCTGGAACTGGCCGTCGGCGAAGCCGGTGTCGAGCATGTTCCGGAGATGGAACTGGACTCTGTCGCTCCAACCTCGGCGCTCGGCCTGGTCGTTGGCGAAGTCCGCCTGGTAGTCGGAGATCGTCACGCCGTCCACTCGGCAACCAAACCAGGCGTGGGCCATGATGCTCGTGCCTCCACGTCCGGAGCCGGCGTCAAGAACGCGGTGCTCGGAACGGATGGTCCCCAGGTTGTCGAGGAGTACGTCGGCCTGGGCGGTCTCCAGCCGGTGGAGCTCTTTGATGATCTCTTCGTCGGGCACATCATCCGCCTGGAGCACGGCGGCGTCGGGATCTCCGAGCCCATAGTGGTGGTGGTAGATGTCGTCCACCTTCCCGAGCTCCAGGTTCACCGGGTCGTTCGTGTGGGTGTTCCAGTAGTTGGCGACGTCACGCTGATAATCGGTGGTCGTCACTTGTCCTGCGTTCGTCTGGGTCATGGACGCTGTCCTTCCTTTCTCGACGGTCCGGTAGCGGGTTCGGCCATGTCGACGCCACGTCCGACCACGGGTCCTCCGTCTGCGGGGCCGCATCGGGAGTCGCCACCGAGGGCGGCGTGGCAGTGTCTGAGGACGGTGGCCGACCAGGGAGCGGCGGCGGCGGACTTCAGGAGATCGACCGCCTCTTCGAACCCGAGGAGCGCGAGCTCGCTGATCTCCTCAGGGTCGGGTTCGGCTGTCCGGACGTCGGCCACAGCCGCGAACACAAAGTCATGCTCGTTCTCGACGAGGTGGGACTGGGGATCGGTCGCCCGGTACCGGAACGAGCCGGCGGGAACGATCTCCTCGACCACCAGACCGGTCTCCTCGCGCAGCCGCCGGAGCGCGGCGCTCGCCGGATCTTCTCCGGGGGCGGGGTGCGTGCAACAGGTATTGGCCCATCGGTTGGCGAACAGGGCCTTGGTGGGCGCTCGCCGCTGGAGGAGCCACCGGCCGGACAGGTCGACTACTTGGATTGAGACGGCGAGGTGCAGCACGCCCGGTGCCTGATGGGCGACACTGCGAGCGACGGACACATTCGCCGAGCCGTTTCCGTCGAGTCCCACGACCAGGGGCTCCGATGAGCCGTGCGACACTGGGCCGTTCCCGTGGCGGCCGGCGTCGCTCATGCCCGGCCCATCGCGTGGTGCGAACCCAGCGCAGCGACGGCGGTCGCCGCCAGGCCAGGCCCATCGAGGCCCATCTCCGACATGAGCGCGTCCGGGCTGCCGTGGGGGACATGGGCATCGGGGATTCCAGCGGTTACCACGGACGGAACGGCGGCGCCCATGCTTCGGGCGAGCTCGGACAGCGCCGACTCGATGGAGGAACCTGCGCCCCCTCGCCGCACGCCGTCCTCGGCGGTGAGGACGAGTCGGTGGGTGAGAGCGGAGGCCAGCATCGCCGGGTCGAGCGGCTTGACGACGCGAACGTCCCAGACCGTGGCGCCCACCCCTTGGATGTCGAGTAGTCGTGCCGCCTCCTGCGCCGCCGGCACGAGCTTGCCGATCCCGAGGATGCAGACGTCGCTTCCCTCTGTGACCAGCCGCGCTCGCAGCCCTGTCCCGACTCCCCCGGAAGCGGTCGAGGATGTCGCGCCCTTCGGGTACCGGATGGCCACCGGGGTATCGAGCTCGAGGGCCTGGTCGAGCATCGCTCGCAGTTCCTCCGCCGAGGATGGGGCGAAGATCGTCATCCCCGGGACCTGGGAGAGCAGCGCCATGTCGAGGATCCCGTGGTGGGACGGACCGTCCGCACCGGTGATCCCCGCCCGGTCGACGCAGAAGATCACCGGGAGGCGGTGGAGGCCCACGTCCAGGTTGATCTGGTCGAAGGCGCGGCTGAGGAACGTGGAATAGATCGCCACCACTGGTCGAAGCCCGCCCATGGCCATGCCCGCCGCCGTCGTGACGGCGTGCTGTTCGGCTATGCCCACGTCGAAGAAGCGCTCTGGCCAGCGCTCCTGGAAGGGCCGCAGTCCCGTGGGCCCCGCCATGGCGGCGGTGAGGACCACGACGCGCCGATCGCGCGCGCCGGCGGCGACGATGGCTTCGGCGAAGGCCTGGGTGTAGCCGGCCGGGGCCCACGGTGGCGGCCCGGTGACCGGATCGAAGATCGGCGCGTCGTGCAGGCACTTCTCGCCGTCGGTTTCGGCGGGCGCGTAGCCACGCCCCTTCTGGGTGAGGGCGTGGACGATGAGGGGGCCCTCGTACTCGGCGGCCTGGCGCAGCACCCGCTCGAGGCTGGCGATGTCGTGGCCGTCGACGGGGCCGATGTAGCGCACTCCCAGCGCCTCGAAGAAGCCGCTTGGGTTCGATGTCGCTTCCCGCAGGGCGGCGCGCACTCCTTCCATCCCCCGGTCGAGGTATTCGCCGACCACGGGGACGTCCCGGAGCGTGTGCTGCACGCGTCGGCGGCTCTTCACGTAGGCAGCGCTGGCCCGCACACGGGCGAGTCCAGCGGCCAGCCGGCCGACGGTCGGCGCGTAGGACCGCCCGTTGTCGTTCACCACGATCAGCACACGGCTCTGGCTGTGGCCCAGGTTGTTGAGCGCTTCGTACGCCATCCCCCCGGTCATCGAGCCATCGCCGAGGACGGCGACGATTCGCCGGTCGGTGTCGCCTTGGTTCCCCAGGGCTGCGGCGAGCCCGTGGGCATAGCTGAGGATCGTCGACGCGTGGCTGTTCTCCACCCAGTCGTGTGCTGACTCGGCCCGCGATGGGTAACCCGAGAGGCCACCCGCCTGACGCAACGTCCCGAACTGCGAACGCCTGCCCGTCAGGATCTTGTGCACGTAGGCCTGGTGTCCGGTGTCCCACAGGAGGACATCTCGCGGCGAGTCGAACACCCGGTGCAGGGCGAGGGTGAGCTCCACCACGCCAAGGTTGGAGCCCAGATGGCCACCGTTGGCGGAGACCGACCGCACGATGAACTGACGGATCTCGGCGGCCAACTCCTCGAGCTGCTCGACTCGCAGCTGAGCCAGGTCGGCGGGGCTGTCGATCGTCTCCAGCAAGCGCGTCGCTCGCGCCACTGGCGCCGAGGTAGGAACGGACGCGTTCATGGCTGCTGGCTCCTGATCAGGCGCCCCAGCAACCGCAGCCCGGCTGCTCCTCCCACGGTCGGTCCGGATAGATCCAGATCGTCGAGGGCCCGGGAGACGAGCACCTCCACCTGGGCCTCCGTCCAGTTACGGGCCCCGGCTCGTTCGATGAGTTCCGCGGCCCGCACCAGCTCCCCCTCGCAAAGCTCTCCGTCGCGGTGGTACAGGCTCGCCAGCTCGCGGCTCGCCGCGGTGCCCGAGGTGAGCGCGACGACCACGGGGGCGGTCTTCTTTCGACTTTGCAGATCGGAGTACACCGGCTTGCCGGTGACGGCGGGATCGCCCCAGATCCCGAGGAGGTCGTCGACCAGCTGGAAGGCCAAGCCCAAATGGCGACCGACGCTTGTCATCCGCTCGAGCTGCGCGGGCCCACCGCCCCCGAAGGCCGCTCCCGATGTGCAGGCGCAGCTCATGAGCAGCGCCGTCTTCCGCTCTACCATGCCCAGGCACTCGGACAGGTCCACGTCACTTCGGCGTTCGAAGGACAGGTCCTGGCTCTGGCCTTCGCACAGGCCGATCACGGCCGCGCTCAACATGGTCGCCACTTCTGCCGCCGCGTGGTGCCCGCTGGCGGCGAGCACGCCGTACGCCAGGGCAAGCAGCGCGTCTCCGGCGACGACGGCGTCGCCCACGCCGAACACCGACCACGCCGTGGGCCGATGACGACGAGTCTCGTCGCCGTCGATCACGTCGTCGTGGATGAGGGAGAAGTTGTGGGCCAGCTCCACGGCGGCCGCTGCCGGCAGGGCGACCTCGGTGCTGCCGCCCACCGCCTCCGAGGCCAGGAGGGCCATCGTCGGGCGGATGGCCTTTCCGGAATTGGCCACCACCGAGTGACCGTTCTCGTCCAGCCACCCGAGGTGGTAGCCGGCGATGCGGCCCACCGAGTCGGGCAGCGTGGCCACGGCCGCCTGCAGGAACTGGTCGAAGACCGCCCGCCTGGCCTCGATCACCGTCTGCGCCCTCTTCGCCTCGTTGCCGAGGTGATCGGCCCCATAGACCGAATGCACAGCGAGCGCCGTGGGTTCCGCCGTCATCGCCCGACCTCGACGTTCTCAAGGACGCCGAGGGCGTCCGGGACCAGTACCGCGGCCGAGTAGTAGGTGCTCACCAGGTAGTTGGCGACGGCCTTGTCGTCGACGCCCATCGCCCGCACACTCAGGCCGGGCTCGTGCTCCTCGGGGATGCCCGTCTGGTACAGGCCGATCACGCCCTCGTCCTGCTCGCCGGTGCGGAAGGCGAGGATGGAAGTGGTGCCCGCCTCGGAGATGGGGATCTTGTTGCAGGACAGGATCGGTACGCCCCGCCACGACGGCACCGTCTTGCCCATCACCTCGACGGTGCCCGGGTATAGGCCGCGCTGGTTGCACTGTCGGTGAAAGGCGGCGACGGCCTTGGAGTGGGCCAGGTAGCAGCGCGTCTTGCGCCTGCGGGTGAGCAGGTCGTCCATGTCGTCGGGCGTCGGCGGGCCGCTGCGGGTGGAGATCCTCTGTTTCAGGTCGGCGTTGAAGAGCAGCCCGAAGTCGCGGTTGTTGACCAGCTGGTCCTCCTGCTCCTCGCGCAGCGCCTCGATACTCAAACGAAGCTGTTCCTCGAACTGGTCCATGGGCTCGCTGTAGAGGTCGCCGACGCGGGTGTGCACGCGCAGGACCGTCTGGGACAGGCTGAGCTCATACTGGCGAGGCGCCACGTCGTAGTCGACGAAGGTGCGCGGCAACGGCGGCTCACCCACATGGCCAGAAGCGCGAGCGATCGCCGACTCGCCGTGGCGGTTCTGGGGCGGTGTGGGCGCGGCGAGGAAGCCGTCGAGGTGGGCGCGAAGGGCATCGGACTGGGCGACAATCTCCTCGAATGCCCCCCGTGAAAGCGTGAGCACCGTCGTCGGGGTGAGCGTCGTGATCCCATAGGACCTGTCGCCGACGCCGTCCATCCCGGGGTGGTAACCGAAGTGGTCACCGTCGCTCAGGACGGCGAGCACCGTCTCCTCGCCGTACCTTCCGGTGCCCACCTTCTCGACCTTGCCGTGTGCGAGAAGCACGATTCGGTCCGGCGGCTGCCCTCGTTCCACGATCACGTCGCCTGGGGGGTGCTCTTGGTGCTCGAAGCGGTCGGCGAGCGCCTGCAGGACGTCCTCGTCGGCGAAGCTTCGAAGGAAGGGGAGCTCCCGCAGCTCTTGGGGGACCACCCGCACACCGGCGCCCGTCGTGACGAACGTGACCCGGCCGTCGCCCAGCTCGTACACGAGACGCCGGTTGACCCGGTAGACGGCGCCACGGGTATCGACCCAGGGGAGGATGCGCAGCAGCCAGCGAGAGGAGATCTCCTGCATCTGCGGGGCGGTCTTGGTTGTGGTCGCCAGCTGGCGCGCCGCGGCGGTGCCAAGACTGGTAGGGGCCGAGCCATTCTCGGCCGCAAGTTCGCCGACGAGGGATGCCGCCAGGTCAGTCAACGGGTGCCTCTGCAGCCGGCGGCGAAGGCGAAGGGTGTTCGAAGGGACGGTGTCATCGTCACGGTGGGAGACATCGCGGGGCCTAGACGCCGATCTGAACCTCTTCGAGGACGGCTAGGGCGTCTGGGACGAGAACCGCACACGAGTAGTAGGCGGTGACCAGGTAATTCATGACCGCCTTGTCGTCGATGCCCATGAAACGCACGTTGAGGCTCGGCTGGTACTCATCGGGGATGCCGGTCTGGTGGAGGCCGATCACCCCCTGGTCCTCCTTCCCGAGGCGCATGAGCATCACGGCGCTCGTTCCATCGTCAGAGATGGGGATCTTGCTGCACGGGAGGACCGGTACGCCGCGCCAGGCGGGCGCCTTCTGGCCCGACAGGTCGACACTCTGGGGATACACGCCCAACCGGTTGCACTCCCGGCCGAAGGCGGCAATGGACCGGGGGTGGGCGAAAAAGACGCTTGCATCCCTCACCGTCGCCAGCATCTCGTCGAAGTCGTCGGGGGTCGGAGGACCGGTGCGGGTGGGGATCCGCTGGCTGAAGTCAGCGTTGTGCAGGAGTCCGAAGCTGCGGTTGTTGACGATCTCGTACTCCTGCTCCTCGCGGAGCGCCTCGACGGTCAGCCGGAGCTGCTGCTCGATCTGGTCCATGGGATCGTTGAAGAGGTCGGCCACACGAGTGTGGACGCGCAGCACCGTCTGGGAGATGCTCAGCTCGTACTCCCGGGGCTTGGCCTCGTAGTCGACGAACGTGTTGGGAAGCGTCGGCTCCCCCACATGCCCCGACGCCCTGGCGATGGCCGCCTCACCGAAGGGGTTGCTGGGGAGTTGCATCCTCTCGCGCAGAGTCGCGATGTGCGCCTGCAGCGCTGGGGACTGCGCCACCACCTCCTCGAAGGCGTCTTGGGTCATGATCATCGCTGTTGTTGGGGTCATCGTGCGGGCGGTGAACTGCCAGTAGTCGTCGGTCTCGAGGAGCGCCGGCCAGATGAAGTGGTCGCCGTCGACGAGCGTGTCGAGGACAGTTTCGTCCCCGTACTTGCCGCGGCCGATTCTCTGCACCTTGCCGTGGGCGATGAGGACGACCTGGTCCGCGGGTTGATCCCGCTCGACGATGGTCTCGCCTCTGTCGAATTCGCGCTGCTCGAAGCGGCCAGCCAGGGCGGCGAGGACCTCTTCGTCTTCGAAGTCGCGCAGCAATGTCAGCTCGCGAAGTTCCTGGGGAACCACACGGAGCTCGGCCCCGTTGGGAGTGAACGTCACCTTTCCGTCCCCCAAGGCGTAGGTCAGGCGCCGGTTGAGCCGGAACACTCCACCCGACACCTGCTCCCAAGGCAGGACACGCAGCAGCCACCGCGAGGTGATCTCCTGCATCTGCGGCG
This sequence comes from Thermomicrobiales bacterium, assembly GCA_030446955.1. Taxonomy (GTDB): domain Bacteria; phylum Chloroflexota; class Chloroflexia; order Thermomicrobiales; family UBA6265; genus LC2-1. The sequence goes on along the minus strand of JAUJMG010000047.1, from coordinate 6,607 downwards.
CCGACTTCGTCGTCGTCGCCAGCTGCCGGGCGGCGGCGGTGCCGAGGCTTGTCTGCGACTGCCCGTTCTGTGAGTACTCCTGCTGCCCCTCAACAACCGTGGTATCGGTCACGCATCCCCCTTGTCGTCGTTCACGCGCGCGAGGAAAGAATCAGGGTCGCCGGCCACCAAGCGGCGAGATCCGCTGCGCTCTACATGCAATACGGCTCAGCACCGCTGACCAGGATTCAAGAGCGAAATTCGCTCTTCGTTGCATGGCATGTGAGCCCGGACGGTGTACTCCCAATACTGGAGAGACGCAGCACTCGGCTCAACAAGACCAGAGATGATGCGTCTGGTATACGCGTCGCCCCTTGGCTGTGTCAACAGGTGGGGCCGATGAGAGAAGAGACGTTAACGATGATGCGTAGCCCGTGCAGGGCCGCAATCTGCTGCTTTTACGCGTAGCGGGCGCGAAGGGACAGCCCACTGTTCCGTAAACAGGCCCACCTTTCATCTGAGCTGAGCTAGCCTCGTACTGCGGCTAGGGCAACCTGTCCTCCATCGCAATCAGCTTCGGTAGGTCGAAGTCGAAGTCGGACTCCTTCGCCTTCGCGTAGATGTCGTTCAGCACCACGCTGGCGCTGCCGGCCATGCAAAACACCCGCCGCACCCGGCGGTCGGCGAACTCTTGGGCCGGAACCTCGTAGCCGGCAACTGGGTCGACCAGCACTGGGCGGCAGGAAGCTGGTCAAGTGTCGCTGGGTCAGGTACTCCCACGCCGGCGGCGTCCGCCCCGTCGTGCGCCATGTCGCTTCTTGGTTGTAGGCCAGGAACATGACAGCCCCCTCGTGGCGCAAGCGGGGCGACCTACCTGGATGTGGCGTATCGGCCAACCGGGCCCTCCCCCTGCCACTGGTGCAGGTGCCCCAAGGCCGAGCGGTAGGTCACGGCAACCGGCTCCGAGGACAGCGCCTCCTCGAGCTGAGCGCGTACCGTGCGGGCAGGTCGATCGGGTCGATGGACCCGTAGGTGATGGCCAGGCGCCACTGGGCCGTCACCGCCAGCGTGCCAGAACGCCCAGTGGACTCGTGAGCGCCCGTGCGGGATGATGCCACGCGATGGCCCGCTCGCTTCTCAACTCGCTCTCGACGCTGCAGATAGTGCTGATCTTCATTGGCGGTGGGGTGCTGCTGGCGGTCGCTCTGGCACTCGGCATCCGGAAGGCGATCCCCGATATCGCCGAGCGTTCGTATGAAGAGTTCGCTGAGGGCCTGCGGGTGGTCTACGAGCTGCTGTTCGCACTGATTCTCGCGTTCGTCATTGCATCGGTCCTGGACAAGTTCAGTGATGCCGAAAGCGCAGTTGCATCGGAGGCCACGGCGCTCTCTCAGATGGTGCGGAGCAATGTGGCCTTCCCCGTTGAGAAGGAGGTGGAGCTCAATCGGGGAATCAGCGCATACGTGGATGCGGCCGTCAACGACGAGTGGCGCACGATGCGCGAAGGGAAGGCGAGCCCCGAGGCGGCCGGGACACTGGAGACCCTGTACGCACTCTACGCTGACTTCACCCCAGCAGACGGTGTCCAGAGCGCGCTGCACGAGCAAGCGCTCGTACACCTCGACAACGTCGCTAACGCCCGGCTTGACCGCCTCAGCATCGCAAGCGCAAAGCTCCCGACCATCCTTGTGCTGATGCTACCGCTCGGGGTCATTATGCTGCTGGTCCTCGAATACAGGCCGCGGCTTGCGAACCGCTCTCAGGTGGCATTCATGGGCGTGCTTGCGCTTATCGTTACCTCTTCGTATCTCCTGACGATCGTGTTCGACTACCCGTTCTCTGGTGACGTATCCGTGAGCAGCGAGCCACTGACGTCCGATACGCTGGCGGCTCTCGTCGGGAGCAAGCCGCGCTCCCCGCAGCCCGGAGACCAGCCCCTGCAACTGACCGCCGACGACCTTGAAGGCGTCTGGAGCTCCGACGCTTACGGCACGGTCTTGCTGCGTCGCGTGGGCGACGAGATCCGCGGCGTCTACCGCCTCGCAGACGGAGCTATCCGAGGCACCCTGTCTGCCGATGGCGTTTTCACGGGGAGGTGGTGCGAGGGTCCAACTCGCAAGCCCGGAACCTCCAGCCAGACGAGCGACGCCGGGCTCGTCGAGTGGCGGCTCATCAACACCAAGTCCGACGGCAGAATGATCACCGGCGCTTGGAGCTACGGGTATGACCGCCAGCCCGACGGGAGCCTCACCCCAGACGGAGGCTGGGATCTGCGCAAGCTCGAGCGAGATGTTGCGCTCGATCTCGATCGGCGGCTGACGAAGGAACCAGAGTCGAAGTTTTGCCACGAGGCGTGACGGCTGCCCGGTATGAGTGTTGACGAGCGCGATCGCGTTCCCCACAAGCCCGAGCGCCCGCAGCTGGTCCTCCTGGCCGGTCTGGCGAGGACGGGCACGTTGATGCACGGCTCGCGTCGGCGCACGGTGACCGTCACACAACTCTGTGCCTCATCCTTCCGTGAGGGCCTCCGGCAACGTCGGGTGTAACCAAGGGCCTCTTATCCCTTGCCTTCCGTGGAGGCCCGAAGGTGCTGGTCGATCGCCGCCCGTACATCGGCGATGCGAAAGGGCTTGGTCAGGAACGTGGCCGCACCGGCACGCAGGGCGCCCTCGCGCAGCTGACGCCCGTACTGGCCGGTGACCATGATCACCGGGACGCCTGCTCGGTGTGCTCGCAGTCTCTTCAGCACCTCCAGTCCGCTGTGCCCGGGCAAGCCCACGTCGAGCACGATGACGTCCGTAGGGCTCCGAGCGAGCGAGGAACAGGCCCACCTCGTCCTCGGCCACCACCGTCTCCATCCCACTGGACTCCAAGCCCTTGACCAGCGCCAAGACCGTGGCCCACTTGAGGGCGGGGTCATGCCAGCGCCCCGGGTTGTCAGCCGAGAGAATAGGACCCTGGCGTGCAGCGTTCTACCGGACTCTGGTGACCCCACCCAGCCCTTTAACCAGCGTGTTCGCCGACGATTCCACCTCTCGACGATCTCCCGGCGGTGTTCTACCAATCGTTCTACCGGGTTCCGGATCCACCGGACCCTCGAACGGGAGGACCGATCATGCAGGGACACGTCGCCCGCAAGCGGGACCGCTACTACGCCGTCATCTACGAAGGCCTCGACCCCGTCACCGGCAAGGAACGCCGGTCCTGGCATCCAGCCGGCACCGAGCGAGCCGAGGCCGAAGCCCTCGCCGCTCGCCTCGCGGCCGAGCACGATGGCCGTAACGACGAGGTCCGATCACTCACCTTCGGTGCCTACCTCACAGGCCACTGGCTCCCCGCCAAGAAGTTGACCCTCGCCACCAGCACCTACCGGGGCTACGTGCACAAGACTCAGCTCCACATCGTCCCCACCGTCGGCAGGAAGCGTCTCCGACGGCTGCGACCGCAGGATCTCGAGCGACTCTACGACTCGATGCTCCACGGGACCGACCGGCGAGGGGCGCTCGCACCCAAGACCGTCTACGAGGTGCACCTCATCATCCGCGGCGCCCTCAGCGCCGCCGTCCGGCGCGGCCTGGTCACCCGTAACGTCGCCCTCGCCGCCAACGCGCCACGCTTGCGGTCCATCCCCAAGGTCGAACAACGTGCCTGGAACGCCCAGGAACTACAGGCGTTCCTGCGCGCCGCCGCAGGCCACCGGCTGTTCCCCGCGTTGTGGCTGTCGGCGATGACGGGCATGCGGCGCAGCGAACTGCTTGGGCTCCGCTGGGCCGACCTCGACGCCCAACGCTCGAGGCTGTCGGTCAACCGTGGTCTCGTCGCTGTCGGCTACGAGCTCCACGAATCACGCGGCAAGACCGCCAACTCCCGGCGCTGCATCGACCTCGACCGCACCACCCTGGAGGTGCTCAATGGTTGGCGGGCGCTGCAGTCCGCCGAGTACGCCGCCCTCGGCATCGATGATCCGGGGTGGATGTTCACCACCGCCGTCGGTCGGCCTGTACACCCGCACGCGATCTCTCAGGCCTTCGAGCGGATCGCTCGGCGCGCGGGCGTACCGGTCATCCGTCTGCACGACCTCCGCCACACGCACGGCACGCTGCTCATCGCAGCCGGGGTCCCGGCCAAAGTCGTCTCCGAGCGCCTCGGGCACGCCAGTCCCACCTTCACCATCGAGACCTACCAGCACGTGTTACCCGGCATGCAGACCGAAGCCGCCCGCACCATCGAGGCTCTTGTCGCCGGTGTTCTACCGACGCCCCGACGAGCTCGAAAAGCCGGCTGAACACTCGGGAGAACAGGTTCGGAAACCGTAGAACGCCGCAGCCACGACGAAGGCCCAGGTCCCTGACCTGGGCCTTCTACTCCTCAATTGGTGGCGGGGGCGGGATTTGAACCCGCGACCTTCGGGTTATGAGCACGTTCTGCCGTAGGCGCTCGTGGGAGCCAGGCCCCTCTAGGACCGCATAATCCCTGCCCAGACGGCATTTATCAGCACACCCATGCCGTCTCGTGGGCGCTCGGAGGCGCACGGTGCTTGGTGTGGCGCTGACAAAATGATGACAAGAGATCCCTAGGAGACCGTTCGCTTGGGCGACCCCTGCAACGCTGCCGGGGGGGTAGGCGGCCACGGTGCTGGTGCGGACTTGGTCGTCCAGATTGTCGACGCCCCAGGGCTGTCAGCGCTTCGCTCAACGCATACATGCAATGCCGGCGAACATTAGCGGCGGACCCACGACTCCCCCTAGCAAGGCCCACGGCGGTCCACCAGCGAGGGCAACGACGATGCCAACCTTCGCGAAGAGCCCGGCATGGAAGAGAACAACGGATAGAACCTCGCGCATCCAGGGACTCAGGCGCGGTCGAGAGCCGGATCCCGAACCTGGCCGAACCTCGGGCGCGCGTGCGGCCTCCGAGGAGAGTCGACTGCTCTGCCCAGGCGGCGTCCTCGACGGTTTGTCACTGTTCGGTTCACCGGCCGGTACCTGGAATGAAGCCAGATCTGACGGCTGCCCCTCTCGAGGCCGCACCAGGTAGGCGAGGACCAAGAAGCCGCTTCCCACGGCGACGCTCGTCCACACGGGCGACCCCTCGAGTCCGATGAAGGCGATCCCGGTGCCTTCGATCGCGTACAGGCCAGCTGTGCCCAACCTGACCATGGACCACAGGCGGTGCTGGGAGACATGCTCTCCTCCAACCACACCAGAACCGGCGGGCGGAACCTGTGAACTTCCCGGAGCATGGAGCTTGTGCCGCGACCGCCTACCGCTGAGGAGACCGAAGAGGACGCCAAGGACGTACAGCATCAGGGCGACAGCGACCAACCCGAGCGCGTTTCCCAACGAGCTCCTGAGCTCGGATATGTCTTGGGCATGCAGCAAGCTCATACCGGCGTAGACGGGAAAACACAGCAAAGGGACCACGAGTGTCAGCAGTGCTACGGCCTTGAGGAATTCGCTGAGACTGAGAGGCTCCGCTGGCTCCTCCACGCGCTTCCACAAATCCTTCCAGTGCCTCTCGAAGAGGTCGAGGCCGCGCCGCACCCGGATCATCCTCTGCCCAGCGCTCGGTCGAGCCCTTGCACCAGGCGATGAGCGGCGATCGCGGAGTCGTGATCATCGCTGGCTTGTGCCCTGCGCAGGAAATCCGCCGCCAGTCGGAGGTCCTCCTCGTACATCGGCTCACCCCCCCGCCAGGTCGTCCAGCGCAACAGCGGCGCCGTCCAGCTCGTCGGGTCGCCACCTGTTCCACCCAATTGCACGGTTGTGCCGCTCGTGTACGGATCGGATGTGCTCCCAGTAGTCGTTGTTCGCGTTGAGCTCGCCGTGTCCGTCACCGTTGCCGGTCACATCCCGGAAGACGTCTTCGATCACCCCGGCGACCTTGGCCACGCCGGTTCCAACGGCCCGGAAAGCAAACGCGCCTGGACTTCATCTGCAGTCGACTCCCAATCACCGGTGACGACGGCCAGGGCGCGAACCATCGGGGCGGACTCACGGCGAAAGAGCGGCTCGAAGCCTTGTTGCGTGCGGGTGAGACGGCTTCCTTGCGTAGGCGGACCCCCAGAGGAGCGTTTGCCCCGGACCAAGCGGGTCACCGACCCAGCCCTGTGATCCCGGCGTTCAGCATGACCGCCGTCAACGCTCGGCGCTCGGGGTTGTGATCTCGACCGAGGCGCGGTCGCCACCGACCACGAAGACGCAGTCTGCCCGCCGGGCGCACTCGAGCTCAGCTTGGGCCCGGATGTAGTCGAGTTGCCCCGACGTCAGCTCCGGCGCCGCCCGAAGGGCGGACTGGCGCTCCGCCTCCGCCTTGGCCTCATCCACGGCGAGAAGGGCCGCTCGATTGGCGCTGTACTGGTCTCGGATGTTCGCCGGCACGGCGATCTCTTTGATGACGAAGGCGAATTCCGGGCAGTCCCGCTCCTCTGCGACGAAGTCGGGTCCGCAGAAGAACTCGCCCCCGAGGACACCGTTGACTCTGGTCCTGAGGGTGGAGGCGATGTTGGCCTGCATCCGCAGCAGCGTGTCGGGGTTGGCGTAGATGTCCTCGGAGCTGTGATGGCGTGCTTCTTCCTGGATGGCGGCCACGATCTGCTGGCGGAAGGTGTCAGCCAGCATGCGATCCC
>JAUJMG010000325.1 GCA_030446955.1 Thermomicrobiales bacterium | reverse complement strand
TCCAAGACGGCCGGTTCGGTCACCGCCCCTAGGACCGGCACCGGCAGCAGGGTTGGCATGCGGCCCGCGGCGCCGATGGGCACGGGGACTGGGGCCCTGGTCGTCGCCTTCGCTGTGGCGAGCCTCGCGTTTCGACGCCGTTTCCGGCTCAACGGGTAGCATCCGTCCCCGTCAACGCGAGGACGGGGCCGGGTGGAAGAGTCCGAGGAATTCCTACACGCTTCCTGTCGAAACCCGCAACATCAAGCCCAGTCGGTCGCCTTTGCGGCCACGGGACGTCGTCCGCAAAACCTCCAAATCCTTGACCAAATCTTGAGGGTCGGCACCAATAGACCCTTCCGCATATCCGTCCGTGCTTGCTCATTGCCTCCTAACACACTATATTTCTCGACACTTCTTGGCGGGATCAGCTTCCCGTGGGAATGTTCGGGACCTGGAGGGTTCGATGTTTGGCGTGCAATCCACCGAGAATAACCTAGACGCCGCTGGGGCACTCCCGGCTGGCCCCGCCGAGACAGTATCTCGGCGCCAGGCGCTGAAGACCTACGTGCCGCCGGCGATCACCGTCATCGGTCTTGCCAATGCCACCTCGCTCCGCAGCTCGGGGCCCATCTTCCGGACCAGGAAGGGGAACAACGGCTTCGGTCAGGAGAAACAGGGGGCTCCCAAGGATGGTCCTCCAGCAGGCAAGCCCAAGAACGACAAGCCTGGTCCCCGCTAGGGAGCAAGCAGCTATCGCGCGGGATCAATCTGGATGAGCGGATCCCTCCGCTACCGGCTCTTCGGTCTCACTGCCTCCTCAAGCCTCCGATTGCCGCTGCCGGAAGCTGGCGGCGTGGCTCCGATCGACATCGAGATCGTGCTCGGATCTGTCACCGCCGGTGGTGTGCTGCTCTGGAACGATACATCTGCTGATACCTTCGCCTGCTGGCGCCAGGACGACATCATTGTCCTGGCTTGGCCAGACGTGCGCTTCGCCGTCGGAGCTGACCGGGTCGTGGTCGATGCTTCCGATCCCTCTGCTGCGGCCATGCTGCTGGTGCCTGCTGTGTGGTCGATAGTTCTTGCTGCTCGTGGGCAGGAGTCATTGCACGGCTCTGCGGTCGAGCGGTGTGGTCGTGCCGTCGCGGTCCTCGGTCATTCGGGAGCCGGCAAGTCGAGTGCCGCACTTTCTCTTCTTGATCATGGATGGCGGCTGGTCACCGACGATCTCCTCACCTTCGATGCCTGGGGCCGAGCTGTGCCCGGTCCTCCGATCCTGCGTCTTGCGCCGGACCGGGCGATGGGGCGCTCAGGGCAGCCTGACCCCGCGGGGAAGTTCAGGCTGCCCGTCGTGACCTGCGCTGATCCTGTGCCCCTGGTGGCGGTCATCATCCTCGATGACAGGCACGAACGTTGCGAGCGGCTCGCCGGGGCAGCGGCAGCGAGTGCGGTGTTAGAACAGGTCTATGCTCCTGTTCTCACCCATGGGGGCCAGCCGAGGCGACGCTTCGACCTCGCTCTCCAAATGGTCAGCACAATGCCGGTCTACGGAGCGCCGCCGCGCTCGTTGACCGTAGTGGACCTCCAGTGGATCGCCGAGGGGACCGGCACGTGAGCTACCAGGTTCCTGGCCACGTCCACCATCGAACCGTCGATGACGAGGTCGTGGTGTTTGACGGGCAAACCGAAACGTACCTCGGGCTCAACTCCACGGCGACGATTGTATGGTTGGTTCTGGTAGCCGGCGATTCAACGGGCGCGGCCGCTGATGCCCTTGTGGCGCAAACGGGAGTGGCCCCTGAAGTTGCACTAGCCGACACGGTTGCTCTCGCTGCTGACCTAGTCCGGCGAGGGTTACTCGAGCCCACCGAGGGATGAATCTCTGGGCAGCGGTCGAGCGGCTCGTGGATGAGGTGACCGACCCCGCGGTGTTACAGGCCAACGGGTTGCAGCTAATCGCTGCTCGTCGGTGGCGGATCACCGGTCGAGCCGTGCCGGCCGTCTGGGTTGAGGCAGAGCGGAGCGCGGCAATCACCGCGCTCGCTGTCCCTCACCTTTTGATTCGGATCCGTGGTGTCGTGCCAGGTCCGATCCTCCTCCTGAAGGGCGCGGAGATCGCTGCCCGCTACCCCGACCCCGCGCTGCGACCCTTCGGCGATCTCGACCTGCTCGTGCCAAATGCGGAGACTGCCGAACGTGCCCTTCACGAGTGCGGCTTTCGATCGGCCGAAGGGGACGCTGCTGTCGCCCGGCCGCACCACCAACCTCCGTTGAGTTGGCCGCGTTCCCCTTTGCCAGTCGAACTGCACCACGCCCTGCCTGCGCCTCCGTGGGCCACCGCGCCACCGGTTGCGGCACTGGTCGCCACCGCCGTGCCGGCTGCAACTGGCGTCGATGGCATTGAAACGCTCCCGCCGGAGGGTCACGCCGTGCTGCTGGCAGCACACGCCTGGCTCCATTACGGGCCACGGCTACGGGTGCGGGACCTTATCGATGTGGCGGTCATGGTGGACGGGAGCGACCCGGCGGAGGTCGCGGACTTGGCTAGGGCCTGGGGGCTCGGACGGGTATGGACTGCGACGCAGGCCGCCATCCATCGGCTCGATAGGCAGCGGGGTGGCGATCTGCGGGAGCCCTCTCTCGCTGACGAGCACCTGGCGCGCTGGGCGGGTGCGTTGTGGGCGCCATCACCGCGTGCGGCACCGCGTGCGCTTGCACAGACGATCGGACGGGACCTGCAACCCTGGCCGGGCGAGATGTGGCCGGCCAGGCTGGCACGGCTGGGACGGGCAGTTCCCCACGCGCTTCGGTCAGCCGGGGCCTATCGATCAGAGAAGCACTGATTCTGCCCGCGCCTCGGGCACGCGGGGAACGGTTTTCGGAGACGCGCGAGGTGGCACGGTGAACACGGCGAACGACAACACGGCCGGGGACCAACGGATCCGGGTGTTCCTTGTGGACGACCACACTGCCTTCCGCCAGGCCCTCGCCCTGGCCTTCGGCTTGGAGCCGGACCTGCAGGTCGTCGCGCACGCCGGGAGCGTCGCCACAGCACGCGACGTCATCGCCGTGCACGCGGATGTCGATGTGGCCATCGTCGACCTCGACCTGCCGGACGGGCACGGGGCGGATCTGATTCGGGAACTGCGCGACACCAGCCCGAGCACGCAGGTCCTCGCGTTCACGGCAAGCGTCGGCCGCCGCGACGTGGCACGGGCGATGGAGGCGGGGGCGGCTGGATATCGCCACACATCGGCGTCGCTCGCGGAGATCGCCGCCGCCGTCCGGCGGCTGGCCGCTGGCGAGTGGCTGCACCCTCCGGTCGAACTGGTGGAATTACTGCGGGAGGCCGGAGCGGAACGGGCGCGCGACCGCGCCGGACGCGCGATGGTGGGACGGCTGACCCCACGGGAGCGCGAGGTTCTGGAGTTGCTGGCCGAGGGCCTGAGCGACGCCGAGATGGCGGCCCGCCTCTCGGTCAGCACCGATACGGTTCGCACCCACATGGTCAACTTGCTGAAGAAGCTGGGCGTCGAGTCGCGGCTGCAGGCCTTGATCGTGTCAGTGCGCCATGGCCTCGTCTCGCTCAGTTGAATCCGGACGCGTTTCAGCCCCCCTGAAAGTACCAGACGCAATTCCCTCATCCCGGGATGCGCCCGCCAGGTTGGAGCGTTAGTCTTGGGGCACCAGGATCGGGCAGCGAGGTGCACCTGGCCGACCACGGAGGTTCCGGGCTAGGCTCCTTGCGACCAGAGGCAGACGCCATGCACACCCTTCATCCCCCGAACCGCTTCCTTATCGGCAATGCGCCACGCGCGTACCGCGAGGCCCTGGTGGCCGCCTTCCGGACACGCCGGCCCGGGACCGAGGTGGTGGTCGTCGAGCCTGGCGAGCTGAACGCGGCAGTGATCTCTCTCTGCCCCGTGTTCGTCGTCTGTAGCGCGTTGACGGAGGTGATCGAGACACGAGCCCCGGTGTGGGTGCTCCTCTACCCCGATGGAGCGCGCCTGGCCGTCAGTAACGTCGCCGGCGAGCGGATCGAGACCTGCGACCTCGACCTCGACGCCCTACTCACCCTCGCCGACCGCGCGGAACACCTTGCCCTCGCCTGATCACGCCCCCGTGAGAGACCGCCTTACGGGCGTGCATTGCGCCGAGAGAAGCCTTCGGCCGCACCGTCCTGGTCTCCGGGATAAGTCGACATGTCCGCATGTCTTTAAAGTCGGGGTCCGGGGCTGCAATGGCGCGTCGCGCGTCGCGCGGCTCCCGCTGATGGCCCCCTCCCACCCATAGATTGGCCCGGCCAGCACGACCAGGAATATCGCCGCCACCGGGGCCCGGCCCCGTCGCACGACGGTGATGTCGGCCTGCCAGTACACCCGCATGCCCAACCCGATGGGCTCTGCTAGGTAGCGCCTCGGCCCTACCACCTCGGCCCCGACGGTTAACACCTCGTGGTTCATCTCCAGTGCTGCATCTCGATCATAACTGTCACCTCGGCGACCGGCCGCCCGGCCGCGTCCGCCATCTCCACGATGAGGGCGACGGGGCCATGGCTCAGATCATCAACGAGGAGAGTCACGGATAGCGCCGCCTGGGACACCGACGTGCCCACCGCAGCGACGGTGGGTCCTGAGGGCTTGCCACGGGCACCCGGCGCTAGACGGCGCTCGGCGCCAAGAGCGCGAGCTCGAGCAGGACTACCAGCAGGACCGCCGGTGGCAGCACCGGCGAGCGACGGATCAGGCGTCACCCCCTGCGGGGGGACGGGCCAGCGCCCCACAGGCCCATCACATGTTCTGCGCGCGATCGAACGGGTGGAACAGGGTCGGTACATCGCAATTGCAGGACGAGCGCTCCTGCTCAAAGTCCTCACCGCCTGAAATGTGATTGCCCTGGCATCTCGGATCACCAAGCGTGGTTTGCTCATTGGCCGGAACAGTGCAATGAGGAAGGGCCAGAACCGCGGCGAGAGGGCAGGGGCATTGCTACAACTGACGACGGCTCGGCCATCTCCCGTGGTGACTCGACGCGGGGGAGGCAATGCTAAGCGGGGGCGAGCAAGTCGGCGGCGACGTAGCCGCTCACTGCCCCGTCGAGCGTGGCAACGGGCA
>JAUJMG010000324.1 GCA_030446955.1 Thermomicrobiales bacterium | reverse complement strand
GCGGGCCGTTGATTCGAGTCCACTCAGCCTTCGCATACATAGCATATGAAGTCGATCGAACTCAACCAAGCAGCTACCGAGGGGATATCTGCACGTCGGCAAGCGCCTCGGATCGGACGAGGATTCCTATGATGGAATCAGCGCAGTCGAGACCGTGGTCATCCACTCAATGCCCAAGTGGTTGCAGTCCTGCAGGACCAGCCCGCGGGATGCCGGCGACATTGGCGACCAATGGGTCCCTGTAATTTGGGCGAGCTCATGTCCTGGAGGAGACGGGTGCAGCCCGCGGGATGGGTTTGTAGAGGAGTTCGACAGCCATCGCCACCGCAGCATCAATGTCCAGTGCTCGACCGGCTGCCCATGCCTGCTGGAACGCCGCCGGATCGGGAAGGACTCGACGTGCGGCATTCACATGACGATGGTAAGCGGCACGCTCGGCCGGTTGAAGTGGCACGCCCACCTGGTCCCGGAGCACCTCGGCCGCGCCGAGGAGCTGCGCCGCCAGTTCCGGTCGTCCGGTGGTGGCTGCCGGACCCGACAGCGCTTCGAGGCACCAGACCATGCCCAACCGGTCGCCAACCTGCTGATAATCGAGAAGACCCTCCATCAACGGCTCCGCTGCCGCAGGATCGATCTCGTGGTGCTGGATCAGCGACCCTAGGATAAAGAGCGCCATCGCCGCGGTCCGTCTGTCCCCTACCTCACGAGAAAGGTGAAGACCCTCGCGGGCAACAGTCATCGCCCGTCCAAGATCTCCGTCCGCGCGCAGGGCTTCTCCCAGATTCGCGAGCGCCATGGCGGTGTGCGGGCGATCCCCCAGCGCCCGCCAGAGGGCCAGCGATTCCTCGAAGAGCGCTGCTGCCCGGTGATAGTCTTCCTGCCAGAAGCTGATAACCCCGAGATTATTGAGCACTCGCGCCGACCCGTAGCGATCCGAGCGAGCCTCGTATAATGCACCACTTCGCTCGAACAGTCCTCGTGCGTTCGTGTACTCTCCTCGATCCGTCGCGACGAGACCGAGCCTGTTCAGCGTATCGGCGATGCCCGGTCGGTGATCAATCGCCTCGAAGATCTTCAGGGCCTCCTCGCTGAGTTCCAGGGCTTTCGGGTAGTCACCTCGCGTCCTTTCGAGTTCCCCCAGCAGACCAAGGGTTTCTCCGGTCCGGCGCTGATCACCGAGCGCACGCCAGTCGTTCAGGGACTCGGTCAGCCGGGAGACGGCTTGGTCGCTTTCACCCTGGGCCTGCGCAAGAATCCCGGCTCCCCTCTGGCACAAGGCCCGTCGCACTGACGGTGTATCGGCCGCTAGGGTAAGGGCGCGCCAGCCACGCCTTTCCCTCTTCGAGATACCCTCCCATCCGCCAGAATTCCGACAGCGCCCCACTGATACCCAGAGCCGTATCCGCATCCCGCCGCTCGCATGTCCAGCCTAGCGCAGCCCGCATGTTGTCATGCTCGGCTTCAAGCCGGTCCAGCCACGAGATCTGGTCCTTCTGGTGGAGGCGGGGTTCCGCTTTCTCGACGACCTTGAGAAAGAAATCGGCATGTCGGCCCCTGATCGTGTCTTCTTCCCCGCTTGCATCAAGCTTCATCATGGCGAATTCTCGGATTGTCTCAAGCATCCGGAAGCGAGATGAGCCCGAGTCGAGTCCGTCCTCTCGTTGCAACATGCTCTTGTCGGCCAGTGCCCACACTCCTGAAGCGACATCACCTGACGCAGTGCAAACGGAACTGGCTGCCTCAAGGCTGAATCCGCCGACGAACACCGAGAGCCGGCAGAACAGCACCTGCTCCTCCGAACCCAACAGATCATGGCTCCAGGCAACGGCGTCCCACAGTGTCCGCTGCCGTTCCGGCAAGTCCCGGGCGCCATCCGTGAGGAGCGGAAGACGCCTTTCCAAAAGGGACAGAAGTTCCGCCGGCGCCAGGTGCCGGCAGCGGGCGGCGGCCAATTCGATCGCCAATGGGAGCCCGTCCAGGCGGGCACAAAGAGAGATCACCACAGCCGCATCGGCATCGGTCAGGACAAATCCCGGCTGGACGGCTCGAGCCCGCTCGGCAAACAAGGCTACCGCCGCGTACCGCGTGACGGAACTCGCCCTTAGGTGATCCCGGGAAGCACGTGCCCCCATACGAGGCACTGCCAGGGGTGGAGCGGCCACGACATGCTCACCGCGCAGGCCAAGCGGCTGGCGACTAGTCGCGAGGACGGTCAGTTTGGAGCAGGAGGCGAGTAGCGCCCCGACGTCCGTGGCTGCACCGATCACTTGCTCGAAGTTGTCCAGCACCAACAACACTTCCCGCCCTCGGAGCGCTTGACTGAGAATTTCCAGCGTCATGGGACCGGAAATCTCGTCGACATCGAGCGCGCGGGCGACTGCAGGCAGGACGAGTTGTGGATCGCGGATGGCTGCGAGCGAGACAAAGCAGACTCCATCCGCCACATCGCCGACTGCCTGCTGCGCCGCTTCCAGTGCCAAACGGGTCTTGCCGATGCCGCCGGGACCAGTAACTGTGACAAGGCGAATTCGTGGATCGAGGAGGAGATCCTGAAGCGTCTGTAACTCTCGATCACGGCCTAGTAGCGGAGTTGGCGGCGCTGGAAGATTGTCAAACGCTTGGGCAGGCCCGGTCGATGTCATCGGGGTCGACTGGAAGCGGGACGTCGAACGGATTTCGGCGACCAGCGCCTCCGTCTCCGCGTCTGGCACGGCGTCAAGTTCGTCCAGCAGGGCGGCCACGCAGCGTGCGTACTGCAGCAGGGCTTCGCCGCGCCGACCAGCGGCCACGAATGCACGCATCAGGGCCCGATGCGCACCCTCGTCTGCGGGATCGGTAGCCAGGAGTCGCTCCAGCACCGGGACTGATGCGAGCGGACCCCGCCCTCGCTCGAGTTCGGCCAGGTCAAGTGCCGCGCGGCGCCAGGCCTGCCGCAGGCGTTCGCGACGCGCCACCGTCCACTCGGCGTCAAGGTCATCCGCGAGCAGATCACCCCCATAGAGGGCAAGCGCTTCGCGCAATTTGCTCGGGCGCACCACCGGTGTTGTTGCCGCCTCGGATAGTGCGGACTCGAACTCGACCACATCTATCCAAAGCTCGACATCCGGGCGGATGGATATGATAGTTGCCCGGCTCTGGACGTACGCGGAGTCACGCCCCACCTTTAGACCGGGTTCCAGGACGCGGCGCAGGGCGTGGAGCGACACACGGAGTGCGGTCAATGCTGACTCCGGCGAAACATCCGGCCAGAGAAGGTCGGTGATGCGATCACGTGAAAGACGGTTGCCGGGGCTCGCAAGGAGCAAGAGGAGAAGAGCCCGGGCATTGCGGCGCGGCCAGGCTTGATCCGGAATTTCCCGATCTTGAACGGCGAGGCGGACCGGCCCCAGCAGCTGGGCCCTCAGCGAGACGGGAGCAGTGCGGGAAGGAGGGTTCGCAGGCATCTCTCGTCACATCTCCGTTTGGTCGTGACGGGCAGTTTTCACCATAAGGACCCGCGAGCCGGGGCGATCACTCTCAATAATGATGTGCTCGGACGCGGGCATCAAGCGAAGCAGGCAGTTCATCGCGGTCCCACGGGATAGTGTTGACCTGCTGCTGATTGTGATCCGTGCATGCTTGCTAATTATTGTCGCTCAGGTCCTGGGTCTGACGTTGTTCCTGAGGCATCCACACCGGGGCCCAGACGGTGACAACCGCCATCCCACCACGCAGGACCGACGGGAGTGATGCTTGCGGTGTGATCAGATGACAGAGCGCCGCCCAAGACTTCTGCAGCGGCCGAGCTTGTCTGAACCGATTCAGGGCGGTGAGTGAATCCCGGGCGGGATAGACGGCCATGCTGGACGAGCTCGGCGCTCCGCAGCGTCGCGGCGTAAGTGACTCTCCGCTTCAAGCTCAGCGGGTCCTCGCGAAACCGTCATCTCATGCTAGGGGATAGGCTCTCGGCGTCACCTGACGTCGAGCGCGTGCTTGCCGATGCTCGTCAGCGCCACGTCGTCCATCGGTGGGTTTCCGAGACCAGCGCGTGCGTCCCGGAAGTACCGCTCCAGCGGGTACTTCTTCTGGAGTCCGGCCGATCCGACGACCCTCAGCGCTCCATCAGTGATCTCGATCGCATGATTGGTGACGGTGTACTTGGCTGCGGCGAACTGCCAGGAGATCGCTTCGCGCAGGTGTGGATGGTCCTGCCAGACTTCCGCCGTGGAATACAGCACCGAGCGCGCCTGCAACAGGAGGATGTCCAACCTCGCCACCCGGTGCTGGACCGTCTCCAACTCCGCGATCGGCCTGCCCAGCCCGGATGGCACCCGTTCCCTTGCGAACTGCACCGCGAAATCCCGGGCCGCCTGCGCGATCCCGAGATACACGGCGCTGCCGATCAGCGACCAGGAACTCGCCTGTGCTCCGGGAGGCCCCGACGGCGTGGGCAGACGGTACGCGTCCGGGACGATGACGTCCTCGAACACGACATCGTTGCTGCCGGACGCACGCATGCTGGCGTTGTCCCAGGTGTCCTCGACGCGCACGCCGGGAGTTGTCATCGGGACGAGAAAGATGCCTCGGGTTCGCTCTCCGTTGTCCTCTACGACCGTCAGCTGTACCTGCGCATAGGACAACCCCGGCGACAGCGTCGTCCACGTCTTGCGGCCGTTGATTCTCCACGAGTCACCCTCGCGCACGGCGGTCGTCTGGAAAGCGCCGCCCCGGCTGGGGCTGCCGAGGTCGGGTTCGCTGGCGGCACTGTTGATGAGCGCGCCGTCGTCGACGACCTCGCGAAAAAACCGTTCGAGCAGCTCCGGCGGCCAGGATCGGGACTCCGCGAGCCCTCCCACGATCCCCAGGTGCATCGTTGCGCCGAGAGCGACCGCTCCACTTCCTCGTGCCAGATGTTCCTGGGCCAGCATGAGCTCCAGCGCGTTGGCTCCGCGTCCTCCGAATTCCTTCGGGACGGTGAGTTTCAGGTAGCCGGACTTGCGAAGCGCGTCGAACGTATCGTGGGGAAAGGTGTTGTTGCGGTCGTGCTCGTCTGCCTGCTCGGCGGCGATCTTCGCCATCCGGTTTCCGAGGTCGATGAACTCCGCCTGCCGCTCGGTCC
>JAUJMG010000323.1 GCA_030446955.1 Thermomicrobiales bacterium | reverse complement strand
GAGGAGCACACGCCGCTGACGGCGAAGGTGCCTGGGGTACGCGCGTACCGCTGCTACACAGCGACGGGCGCTCCGGAGGGCGAGGCGGCGGTGGAGGGCGTGGCCGTACTCTCGTTCGACGACGAGGCGGCCTACCGGCGGGCGGTCGAGGGACCGGAGTTCGCCGCCGCCATCGGGGACGCCGTGAACTTCCAGGACGTGGAGGCCACCTCTTCCCTCTTCGCAACGGAGCACATCATCGTCTGATATCGAATCCGGCTGAGGGCTTGTCCGTCCCTCCGACTTCGGCATCTCCATGCCCGGGGAGGACTTCCCTTGCTCAGCGCAAGAAGGTCCTTCCGGACCGCGCACGGGCGGTCACGGAGGAGCAAGCGACCCACCAGATTCGGTGTGGGAGACAGTCGGCGCGCACGGCATATCACCGGTGAGACTGGTTGGCGGGACGGCCACCACGCAGTGAGGCCTCTTCGGGTTAGGCGGCCCGGTTGCGCTGCAGCATCCGGGCCGCTCGCCGGGACCTGGTCATGATGCGGGCGGCGCTGCTGGCGCGCCGGCACTGCCGGTTCTGCTGGTAGGTGGCGTTGACGTAGGTGCCGAAGAGCACGACGTGGGCGAGCAGGTAGAACCAGGTCACGAGCAGGGTGACGAAGCCAAAGGCCTGGCCGTACTGGTTGTAGTTGCCAACCATCCGCAGGTAGATCGGGAAGACCTGGGCCAACAGCACGAAGAGCAGAGCGGCCGTTAGCGTGCCGGGCCAGATGTCGGCCGCGTGCTGCCCGGCGTTCGGCACCACGCGGTAGAGCACGGCAAACAGCGCCATCGCCGAGATGATCGCGACCCCGTAGCCGAGGATTTGGATCCGGCCATCGGCTAAGAACCAGGTCTCGAAGTAATACGGCAGATCCTTGGCGACGAACAGCGACGGCAGGATCGCGGCGATCGACGCGAGGATAAAGAGGACCGAGAACGCGATGATCACGAAGAATCCGCGCCGCTTCTCACAGGCGAAGCCGCAGTTCCGGACGCCATAGATGCGATTCATACTGCGCGCGAGGCAGCTGACGAAGTTCGTGCCGATCCAGGCGAAGCCAACAAGGCTAAGGATGGCGAACCAGCCACTGTTGTTCCGCGCCTTCAAGACCGTCTCCAGCGCTGGCTGGACTTGATCGCGCGGCAGCGCCCAGAGTACTGAGTAGATCACATTAATCAGCACTTGGTCCCGTTGGAGCAGGAGACCACCAACGGAGATCAAGAGCAGGACCGTCGGCACGAACGCGACCAGTGCATTGAAGGCGACCGCGGCGGCGAGGTCCGCCGCGTTGACGTGCTGGTATCCACGAATCATCCAGGCAGGCACCGCCATGGCGTACCGGCGACCGTGCTGCCGGACATGGGCATGGACGCGCGAAGGACGGACACGGCTGGAGACCAGCCGCCGCCGCCGAGTGCGAGGGGGAAGTATTGCGCCCCTATGGAGATCCAGTTCGCGGACGGCCATGTCGGCTCCTCCTCGGTGCGCTGAAAACAACGCATACCGCATGCCGCGCTCAAAACAGGATCGCGGACGAGCAAAGAAGAGTCTACCCGATCGGACACAAGGTAGGAGACAGGGGCTCGTGTGGCCCTTCGAGGGCGGACGGAGGTGGCAGAGCGATCACCGTCGCCTCAACCCGCCGGGGGCGACGATGGCGATCCTGCTCGTGAGGCCCAACTCCTTAACGCGAACGCGGCGGCACCCCCGGTGCAAACCGAGGGCGCCGCATTTCGCGCGTTGCAGCCTGGTTACTGGGCGGCGTTAGGGCCGCTAGGCACCGCGGGTCCGAACGCTGAGGCCAATGACAGCGAGGCCGACGACCGAGAGGATCGCGGCAACGGCGACCAGCCCGGCGCCGTCGCCGGACGGCGCGCCGGCACCGGTAGAGGGGAGCTTGACGATCGGGCGTGCTGTCGCGGTTGGGGCGGCGGTCGGGGCGGCCGTAGGAGCCGCTGTCGGGGCGGGCGTCTCGCCGCGGAGGTCCACCGGGATGTTGTAGAAGTCGCAGCGGACATCGTCGGCGGTGGTCAGGTCGAACACGATACCGTTGACGTCGGTGGAGTACTCGAAGGGGAACGTCGCGCCGGCCGCGGAGCAGTAGGCGACGAAATCGTTGAACTCGCCGGGGATGTCCTCGCCCAAGACGTAGGTCCCGGCATCGAGATCCGCGAAGCCGGCGAAGCCCTCCGCGTCGGTAGTGGAAGCCACTCCGACGTCGGCACCCGCCTCACTCAGGAAGAACGTGACACCTTCGGTCGGGTTGTCGTAGCAATCCTCGAAGTAGTCCTCGCCCTCGTACCCGACCGGGCAGGTCGTCTTGTAGATGCTCACCGAGGCGCGCTCGGTGGGATTGATCGGGCCCTGAGGTTCCGGCGTGATGTACCAATCGCAGACGACGTTGTCGCCGGCGGCGAGGGTGAGGGAGATGTAGCTCTCCTTGTCGGTGAACGGAACGGCCGTCGAGAGGTCATCCGCATCGGCGCAGTAGACGTTCAGGTTGGTGAAGTCGCCCGGAGGGCCTCCCTGAACGTCGTAGGTGCCGGCATCGAGGCCGGTAAAGGTGACGTTGCCTGATGCGTCCGTGGGAGCGGTCACGGTCTCGGGACCGCTGACGGTGAAGTCGTACGAGGCGTCCGGCGGCGTGTCGTGGCAGGTGCCGTAGTAGTCCGGCCCCGTGAACCCGCCCGGGCAGATGCGGAGATGGACCGTTAGTGTGGCTCCCCCCTGCGCACCTGCGCTCGGCGCCGGGACCGCCAGCGCCGACAGAGCCAACAGCAGGGTGAGCCCCGCAATCCAGCGAATCCAGCGTGCCCAAAGTCGCATGGCCGTGGTCCTCCTCGCGCGCTGCCTGCCGAGAGATCAGGTCGCCTCTCGGCGTCTGTCTGTACGGGGCGGTGCGACGGGGGTCGGGGCTGTCTTTGATGATACGGCCCGATCCGCCGTTCAGCAATCACCGCTTACCTTGTCTCCATAACGCCCGTCTTTCTCACAATGTTTCGCCAAACGTGACAGCTTTTGGCGACGACGGCCCGGAGCGAACACTGCCGCAGCTGGGTCGGCATGGCGGGTCAAGAACCACTGTTTGGGCGATTGGGCTACGGGGGATGGGTTGGGCGTATGCCCGCGACGGAGATTTCGCAGGGGAGCCCTCCAATTCCCCGATCTCAGCCGCCTCTCTACCGGCAGAGCGACCGCGAATGCCCATTCGAGTGCTTCCCATCGGGGTGGGCCGCGTCCGGGGCCCCTGGCCCGCTCGGGATCAGTTGGAGGAGGGATCTTCGCCTGCAGGTCGGCTGCGACGCGGGGGACGCATCGCGTTCTCGCTTGCCAGAAGGCCATCTGCGGCAGATGAGCCACGCTCACGCAGACCTACGAGCGCCGCCTCAGCCCGG
This sequence comes from Thermomicrobiales bacterium, assembly GCA_030446955.1. GTDB lineage: Bacteria > Chloroflexota > Chloroflexia > Thermomicrobiales > UBA6265 > LC2-1. Next base: position 1,684 of record JAUJMG010000323.1, on the reverse strand, counting down.
TGTCCGCCGGTTGAGGATGGGCCGGGAACGTGGAGCCACGGTGATCGTGCGAATCACCGTCACTTGACCGGGGAGCGGCAACGAGCAGCGGTTCCACCTTTGCGGCCGTCAGTGGGCCGGCGACGTAGTACCCTTGCGCGTGGTCGCAGCCCAGTGCACGCACCAGATCCAGCTGTGCCGCCGTCTCGACCCCCTCGGCCGTGGTTGCTAACCCGAGAGCCCGGGCGAGCGCGACGACCGCGTGCACGATCGCCTCGTCGTCGTTGCCGTGACCCAGCCCCGCCACAAACACCTGGTCGATCTTGACGGTATCGATCGGGGTGCGCTTGAGTGAGCTGAGGCCGGAATAGCCGGTCCCGAAGTCATCGACAACGAGACCAACTCCCAGCGCCTTCAACCCCCGCAGCGCCGCCGTCGTTTCCTCCGCGTCGTCGAGCGCCACTCGCTCAGTGATCTCCACCTTCAGGCACCCTGGGTCGAGGCCGATTTGGCTGAGGAGGCTCGCGACGCTGTCAACCAGCCCCGGTTCCCGGAAGTGGCGCGCCGAGAAGTTGACTGCCACCGCAATCCGCTCGCTCAACGGCCTGCCGTCCTGCCAGGCGCGGGCTTGGCCGCAGGCCTCGGCCAGCACCCATTTCCCCAGCGGCACGATCAGGCCCGTCTCCTCTGCCAGCGGGACGAACTCGCCGGCCGGGAGGAGCCCTCGCCTCGGGTGCTCCCAGCGGACAAGGGCCTCGACCTCGTTGATCCGGTCCGTCGCCAGGTCGATGATCGGTTGGTAGACGACGCGCAACTGGCCCTCGGCCAGGGCACGGCGCAACTCTCCCTCGAGAAGCAGCCGCTCCGCGGCCCGCGTTTCGGCATCGCCGCCGAACAGCGCCCAGCGGGCCTTGCCGTCGCGTTTGGCCTCGTACATCGCGATGTCGGCGCGGCGCAGCAGATCACCGGAGCCGCCGTCCCCCGCGACGGCGATCCCGATACTCACGGTCACCATGACCTCGCGGCCGGGGAGAGCGAACGGGGCCGTCAACTCCTCGACGAGCCGCTGCGCGTGAGCGATCGCCTCGTCCGGGCTCGCCAAGCCCTCGAGCAGCACCGTGAACTCGTCGCCCCCGAGGCGGGCGACAAGGTCGCCTGGGCGCACGGCGCCGCGCAGCCTCTCGCCGACCATCACGAGGAGCGCATCGCCGGCAGCGTGACCGAGGCCATCGTTGACGATCTTGAAGTCGTCGAGATCCAGGAACAGCACCGCCACGATGTCCTGGCTTCGTCCTTGGGCGAGGGCGTGCTGCAAGCGGTAGGCGAACATGGTCCGATTCGGCAAACCGGTCAATGGGTCGTGGGTGGCCTGGTGCTCCAGGCGCGCCTCCATCGCCTTTCGTTCGGTGATATCCACCGCCACCCGGACCAGACCGACCGGCGCTCCCCGACTGTTGAGGATCGGCGCGGCGGTGGCGTGGAGCGGGATCACCGCCCCGTCCCGGTGCTGGAAGGCGAGCTCGCCCTCCCACCGCGTTCTCGCTCCCGCCCCCTCCGTGATCACCTCGGCGAGCGTGCTCTCCTGCGGCCTGACCCCGAGGTCACTGATCTGGCGCCCGAGGGCCTCCGCTCGCGGCAATCCGTAGAGGGTCTCCGCGTGGCGGTTCCAGTGCGTCACCTTGCCGTCCAGATCGGTGGCGACGAT
>JAUJMG010000322.1 GCA_030446955.1 Thermomicrobiales bacterium | reverse complement strand
GCCAGTCGGAGCTGGTCGCGCGCCTGATGCAGACGCCCTGAGCCGGGCCGGCTCCTAGCTTACTGCGACCAGGCGCAATCGCCCGAAGGCAGACCTTCCGAAGGTCCGCTATCAGTCAGGGGCGGACATTCACCAATTCCTTGTCTGGTCCATGCACCGCCACCAACGGTCGTACAGGGCCGTCTGACCTCGCCAGATACGGGCCGTCGTGAGTAGGGCAGCCTCCCGTCAGGCGGCTCGCTCGACAACACGGATGCTCCCGCGTCGCTTGCCTTTCGGCTTGGACCGGACGACGATTTCGACATCCTGACCGAGCGCAGTCAGGCAGCGCATCAAACGGTCGCTGGAAAAGCCCGCGAGGCGGCCGTTCACCAAAGCCGAGACCTTCGGCTGATCCAAGCTCATCAACCCCGCCGCGGCCGCCTGGGTGAGTCGCCGGCTCTTGATGACCTGACGGATATGGCTGGCGAGCTGCGCCTTGGTCAGCGCCTCCTCCGGCTCTGTGACTCCGAGATCGGCGAACACGTTGCCCGAACCTTCGGTCACCGGGATGTCGTCTTCCTGCTCGCTAGCCATTGGTCGTGGTCCTCTCCGGCCCGCTTGAGCCGCTGCTCGACGAGGGCGATCTCGCGGCGCGGCGTGCCGACGCCGCTCTTGGACTTCTTCCGAAAGGCGTGGAGCACGTAGACCATGCCAGCGAGCCGGACCGTGTAGACGGCGCGGTAAGTATCGCCGTCGTGATCATCCACTACCTCCAGCACGCCCGCACCGCCGAAGCCCTTGAGCGGCTTCGCCCAAGCCGCCTTTCGCCCGAGCTGGGCCTCCCAAAGCGCGCCGCCGACGCGAAGCCGCACGGCCTCTGGGAAGGCGCGAAGGTCATCGCGGCTCGATCCGATCCAGCGAACCGGCTTGGCTGAGGCTCGCCGTCGGTCACCCTTCGGCTCCATTATGCTATAAGTAGCATGTATCAGCTCGCCAGGCTACCCCTGTTAGAAAGGAGCGCTCCGCTCCTAATCCGGCTTAGGCGCCTGGAGGCCCGCTTCCGGCCCAGAGACGGCCGGTCAAGGATGTGCCGCAAGCACACCGTGGAACGGCGACGAGTTCGTCGAGATATGCCGAACCAAGCCTCGGACACCCCGACCTCGGTCTCCGGGACACATTCAAGCCAGTCATCCGCTGATCGACAGCTTCGTCGCGAAGGGATAATGCGAAGTTCCCCTCAAGCTGCCTGGAGCGAGCATGCGACGTTTTGCACTTCCGCTTGCCCTGTGCATCGCCGCCTCCCTTGCTGGCACGAGTGCGGTGGCTGGATGGGGTAAGACCAATTGGGGGATGACGCGCGAGCAGGTGACGGCCACCTATCCTTCCGCGAAAGTTCAAACCGAGCGGGTCGCCAGTGGAAGAAGGTCACCTTCCGATTCGACGAATCTGGGAAACTAACGACTGTCACCTTGGACGCTCAGGATAATTTCAACACTCTGCGTGAAGCGCTGGGCGCGCAGTTCGGGCAGCCACTGACAGAAACTCCTTGCCGGAACAGTGTCCTTTGCGAGCGCAGCGCCGTGTTCACAGACAAGAAGAGCAACAATCAAATTGCTGTCCGATCTTTGGAAGGGCTTGGCAGACCCGTCACGTTTGTGACGTACGAGAGACGCGCCAGCGGCTTCTAACCAGTTCGACCTCTTTGAAAGGTTACACGTTCTGACGCTTGGTCAACGTTAGCGGTCAACCATCCACAACTCAGCCACGTCCGTTTGTGGCTGCGACCGCCTGACGTTTCGTTTCCCCACCAAGCACGGTGCTTCCGAGCGCTCGTGGGTAGCTCGAATCCAAGCACATCTTCAACCTCAGCAAAGGTCGTCGTCCAGGCGTCTAAGCTGATACCGCTAAGATGATCTGCGAGCGGCTGATATTTTGTCACGCCGGATCTCCTCCAATGTTTCGGGCCAGCCTGCCTGGTCGGCGGCTGGGGTCAAGATCGTGCCTGATTAGTTGTGCATCGGAGCGCTCCGCTCCTGATCCGGCTTAGGCGCATGGAGGCCCGCTTCCGGGCCGGAGACGGCCGGTCAAGGATGCGCCGCAGGCGCACCGCGGAGCGGCGGCGAAGCCGTCCTTGAGGGGCCGGCTCCGGCCCGGTCCCCTCTCCTCCTACGCCAAGCCTGTCACGGTCCCGGCGCGTTTATAGCCTCCGGCCTATCAGTCGACCCGAATGAGTTGGTGATGTCGGCTCTGGTTGCCGGCGGTACGCCGGAAACTTCAGTTGATCCGCTCACCATCTAAACTTTTGTCGACCCCCGGGGTACCGGGCTTCATCTTCAGTGCTGCAGATTATCGATCACGCGCTGGAAGCTGCTAACGACGTATTCGCAAGGGTGATCGGCCATAGGTGCGAGGTACGGATGGATGGACTCCTTCTGCTTCTCGAAGCCGTGCCGCCACTTGAGCGAGTTGAAGAAGTGACTGTCCAGGTAGAGTTCGGCGGGCTCATGATCCCCTACCCTGATCGCAGAGCGGGCGGCATGCTCGATCGCCTGGAGTTGGGCGAACGGCAGTCCCAGGCTGTTGAGCGAGATGTGATTGCCGGAACGCGAGACGTGCATCAGCTCGTCCCGGTAGAACTCGTTCCGGCCTTGGGTCACCACAGCGTAGATCGGCAGACCTAAGGTGTCCCTGTAGGCCGCGGCGAGGTCCGGCAGGACGTGAATGATACGCTCGGGCTCGTAGGTGTATTCGACGGATGAATCCCACTGCCCCACTGACCAGTTCGCTTTCAGAAGGAGGCTGTCGGCGAATGAGACGAATGCGACGTCCGTATGTCGATCAGCGATTTGGTCGATTCGGTCCCGGAGATCATCAAGCTGGGCTGTAGAGACGGCGCCCGCGGCTAGCGCCAGTTTGACGCCGATGGCATCGACCATAGCGAAGGCGGAATTCATCCGGAGATGGATATCGGACAGCCAATCGCTTCTGACGAAGATGTGCGGCCTCTCATCATAGATGCTGCAGCCGACGCAGGTGACGAAGCTTGACCGCGGCAGATGGAGGCGCATCTCGTGGAAGCGGTCGCGGATGTTCGGGTACCATGAAATTTCGAGGCCGTCCGGCGTCGCCCTATGAACTGCTGCGTAGGAGATGTAGCCGACATTGTCCCAATCGCCGCCAGCAAGACCCTTGAGCAGCGCGCGCTCATAATCGGCCATCCACTTTTCATCCATCAAGAAGAGGTCGCGGTCTAACGGAACCTCCTCAATCCGGTACTTTTCGATGTCAGCATGATCGAACATACGTTCGTCTATTTTGCCTCTCGTCGACTGCTCTGGAGCGGCGCCCGGTTAGACGGGCTCAGCGAACAGCATGGTGCGGACGGTGGGACTCGAACCCACACGACCTGGGGCCAACGGATTTTAAGTCTGCTGCGTCTACCATTCCGCCCGGCGCCGGTCGTCGTCTCCTGACGGAGCGCGGATCGAACGCGGTGGACCGGGAGCCTCGCGGCAAGGGGCCGGGGGCGCTTCCTCACCTCGGCGGGGATTCAAATACAATGAAGATCGCACCACCGATCCTCGCCTGTCGCATCGCCCCCCGATGGTTGCACGCGCCATAACCCATCTGTAAATAGGAGAAGCATTAGGAGCCGACATGCCTTCGACCTCCTCTCACCTCCTCACGGTCGCTGAGGCTGGCTTCGTTCTCGACAAGCCGCCGCGGGACCTCAACAACGCCATCGACAAGGGCGAGGTCCAGGCGAAGGTTGTGGGCAAGAAGGCTCCTACCAACGTCTTGGCTGCGCGCGCCAAGGCCAAGACCCGGGTTCGGACGATCGCCGGGACCGGAAAACGCGTTTCCGAAGTCATCCGCCAGCTCGGTCCGGCGGAGCTGCGCTACTTCAAGGTTGTGGCTTCCCTGGATCTCTCTCCAGGAGGAGGCAAGCGCATCTACCAGGCGCTCCGGAAGCTCCCGGAGGACGCCCAGGTCTTCAAAGTCGGAGATCTCGAGCTGAAGCTCGATGCGATCGACCGCAAGCTTCACCAGCGGGTGAACCGCCTTACTGAGCTGCGCCGTTCCGTGGAACAGCGGGGTGATACCGTCTACCTCAAGGCCACGAACGTGCCGGTCTATCCCATTGCGGCATTGCAGAAATCCATGTCCCTGGACGAGATCCTCGCGGGCTACCCGAGCCTCACTCGCACCCAGGTGGAAGCCGCCTTGGACTTCGCCCGGGCTTATCCGAAGCCTGGGCGCCCCTACCCGTCCACGACCTTGAAGCGCCGCATGGCCACCATGGCTGCGGCGGGCATGTTCGACGTCGATACCTCGGGCGTAGAGATCTCGCCTGAGATGCTTGAGTGACGCTCTATCTGCTGGACGTTCAAGTCCTGCAGGAGATGCGCCCTGGAGGGCACGCCGACGTTTGGGCCTGGGCGGCCTCGGTGGACGATTCCGATCTTCGTCTGAGCGCGATCACCTGCTTGGAGAAGCGGATGGGGTGGGAGAACAAGCGGCGGGATCTGATCGCGAAAGGCCAGGACACCAGCCAGGCCGACGCCGCCCTGCGAGCCTTCAGCGAGCTCGAGAACGAATACGCTGATCGGATAATACCGATCGACGCCGCAGTTTCAGCCGAATGGGCCCGCCTTCTGGGCGCCAAGCGCAACAACACTATGGACATGGCGCTCGCCGCGTCCGCGCGTGTGCATGGCCTGGTGCTCGTTACCCGCAACCGCAAGGACTTTGTGGGTCGCGGCGTGACCATCCTCGATCCCTTCAAGAAGAATCCGCGACCGGAGGCGGTTTAGCCGAACGCTCACGCCCTGGAAGTCATGTCGCCGGAGGGCCGGCTTCGAGCGAGGCTGCGTAGCCGAGACGGTCAAGTCGTTCCGGTTGACCGAGTCCGTGTGTCGCTCCTCAGGTGCACGCGATGAAAGAGTGCTATCTTCTCGCTGACCGCCGTCAGTTCGCGGAACGCTGGCGTCAGAAACGGGCGGTTGGGGGCGGGGGCGTTCACCCGCCCCCCGTTGGGTCTCGCTCGCGCCCGCTCAGATCATGGGCCGAGCCTTCTGGTGCGGACGGTGGGACTCGAACCCACACGACCTGGGGCCAACGGATTTTAAG
>JAUJMG010000321.1 GCA_030446955.1 Thermomicrobiales bacterium | reverse complement strand
GCCCACACCCCCGCCCTCCCCCATGCCGTCCGCTGCCGGCCGCTCAGACGGGTGCTCCTCCACCCGGACATCGAATTGCATGTGCGGGAGCGCGGCGGCCGCGGGCGAGACGCGGCTCTGGAGGATGCCGTGGAACTCATCATCGGCCTGGCGCGCCCCGTGATCGACCGGCTAGAGGCCGGGAGGTGCCGGCAGGGGATCGGCAGCCTTCACGAAGCGGGAGCTTCGGGGGTATCTCCAGCGGTGCCGGGAGTCGCTCCGCGCCCCGTCCGATGGGAAGCGACGAGAGTGGGGAAACAATCCGGGCGGCGCGCCAACGGTGGGCGAGCGGCGTGGCGGTCATGTCCACCCGGGAGGGAGCGGGCTTTCGCGGCGCCACCGTGGCCGCCTTCACCACCGTCTCGCTCAATCCGCCGCTCGTGCTGGTGTGCCTGGACCGGGAAGGAAGAATGGCGAGCCTGGTGCCGGAGGTCGGCATCTTCGCCGTCTCCATCTTGGATCGTTCCCAAGAATTTCTCGCCGAGCGATTTGCCGGTCGCGCGCCCGTTCCCGATGCGCGGTTCAGCGGCGTCCCGCACTCCCTTGGAGAAACCGGCTGCCCGCTCCTCACCGGTGCCCTCGCCTGGTTCGACTGCCGGGTCCAGGCCGACCACGACGGTGGGGATCATCGGATCATCGTTGGCGAGGTCGTGGTTGCCGGCCTTGGAGAGGACACGGACGATCCGCTGCTCAACTACGAGGGCCGTTATCGCTCGATTGAGGGGGCCTGATGGGGGACGGCGAGACGCCCGAGGAGGCATCGCGTCGGCTCTGGGTACCGGACAACCCGGACGGCAGCGGCTGGGCCGACGTGGATTGGGCGAGCGCGGTTCAGGGCAGCCGCTATTACTACCAACACGGCCTGCCGTTGGCGGAGGCGCGCGCCGCGTTGCCCCCCTTCTACAAAGTGGTGACGCGGCTCGAATCGGGGGCGCTGGAACCGCACGAGAACGACTACTACGTTCCCAACAACCGTCTCGCCGACTTTCTCGCCGAGCTGGCGCTCGCCGGCGGGGCGGAAGCGATCTGGCACGTCGAGCCCTGTGAAGAACCGCCGCCGGAGAGCCGGGTCGGGAGATCGGGGTAGCGGACGCGCGAAATCGCCGGGCGTTATTAGGACTATCTCCCCAGACTCCCGATGATGGAGAGGAGCGAAGGGGGAACGGGCGCTAAGGACGAACTCCATCGGTGAGCGACCCATTCGAGGTTAGCCTGCGCTGGCGGGGAACTCACCACGTCGCCCTGACGACCGCTGATCTTGATGCCACGGTGCGCTTCTACCATGGTTTGCTCGGCATGCCGCTGGTCGGCGGCAAAGGGGCCAATCCCATCCACGGTCGCCACTACCTGTTCGACGCGGGGGACTTCCTCATCGGCTTCTTCGAGCAGCCTGGGCACCCGGCGCCGGCCGCCCCGGCTGGCTGGAGCCGCGCCTTTGGCTTCCTGCCCGGCGCCTTCCAGCACCTCGCGCTCGCGGTGGCGGACGAGGCGAGCCTGGAAGTGCTCAGGGCGCGACTGGTTGCCGCCGGGGTCGAGGTGACGGAGTGGCTGCACGAGGGACCCATGCGCCAGTTCTTGTTCGCCGACAACAACGGCATCGTCTGGGAAGTCACCTGGACACCGGACGGCGCAGGGACCTCGGCGGTATGGGTCTTTGACGACCTTGACCCGGTGCCGGCGGCGTGGGAGATCCGGGAAGAAGGGCGACTGCGACACCAGCCAGCCGAGGGTTAGGCACTCAGTGACGAGGCCGGCGGCGAACAGAGCAGGTAGGCCGCCCTCGCTCAAAGTGGGTCGCGGGAGATCAACCGAGTGACCGGTGAGTCGGCGGGATACACGATACCGAGCAAGTGGCTGGGGCGGTACAGGATGTCCGGGAGCGGCGTGCCGATCTGCATCAAGATGCCAAGTACCTCCGACGCACCGTCGCTGGCCATCATCCTCTCGGTCACCGGCAATGTTGGGTTTATCCCGCCTGTTAGTCGGTCTTTCCGCCTCTCTACCTCCGAATCTGGCAAGGTCGGCGGTGAGTCACCTCAAGCTCTGTCCACCAGGCTCTTCCGCACTTGACCCGCATCGCGGCAGCTGTCGCCATGGAGACAACCTGCCCGCCAACGGAGCAACGTTCCGCAGGGTAACCACTGGTGAGCCTTCCGGCACTATAGGGGTGACATGGGCAACCGTCGCGGGCAGCGGGGGGCCAGGAGCCCCGGCAGTGACGATGACGCGGCGCTGGTGACGGCGGCGCAAGGCGGTGACCGGGAAGCCTTCGCTCTCCTGATCACCCGCCACCATCGGTTGCTCGTCGCGCTCTGCCGAAGGGCGCTCGGGGATCCCATCCTGACCGAGGATGCGGTGCAGGAGGCGACACTCCAGGCACTGCTCGGTCTCGACCACCTACGGCAACCAGAGCGGTTCGGCGCGTGGCTGGGAGGCATTGGCCTCAACGTCTGCTACCGCCTGCTGCGCGAGCGAACGCGCGGCGTGTGGTCCTGGGAAGCGCTCTGTGGCGGGCGCACGGGGCCGGAACTGGCCGATTCCGGGCCCGATCCAGCGGATCTCGTCGAGTTGGCCGAGATTCGGCGGCGGGTCCACGCCGCTGTGGCGGGCCTGCCGCCGGGGCAGCGAGCGGCGGTGGCGCTGGTCTACTTGCAGGGACTGACCCAGGCGGAGGCAGCAGCCGTCCTTGGGATCGAGGCCGGCGCAGTCAAGGCCCGGCTGCACAAGGGGAGGGCGCAACTCAGGCGGCGCCTTTCGGATAGCGAGGGCGCGGTGGAGACGACGCTCAGCCGACGACGACGGGACAAGGCGGTAGAGTGGGTGACAGAACAGGAGCGGGACGTGATCGACGAACGGGGCACCGAGCAGTTCGTGGAGATGCGCGTGGGCGATGTGCGGCGCGGACGACCGCAGGAGGGGCATCCCGTGCACTGCGCCGTGATCCTTGAGGAGGCTGACGGGGATCGCCGTTTGCCCATCTGGGTCGGGGAGTTTGAAGCCACCGTCATTGCCCTCCGGCTGGAGGGAGTAGCGACCCCGCGTCCTCTCACCCATGCCTTCGCCGCCAGCCTTCTTCAGGCCGTCAGTGGGCGAGTGCATGAGGTCCAGGTGGCCAGGCTGGCGGGGGAGGTCTACTACGCATCGACGACTGTCGAGAGTGGCGCGGGGACGACGACGGTGGATGCACGCCCGAGCGATGCAATTGCCCTCGCGCTGCTGACCGGCGCGCCGATTCGTGTCGCGGCCGGTGTCCTGGCGGCAGCGGCGGCCCGGCCCGAAGTCCGAAGGGCACAGCAGGAGGACGTGTACGCCGAGGGCACCGAGGGCACGCATGACATCGTGACCAAGCTTCAAGCAGAGTGGAGATCCCACACGGCGCATCGCGGCCAGACCGAGGGCGGCGAGCGCTGAAGCCCCAATAATCGTGGTTTTCCGCAATCAGCGAGGGCGTCGCCACAGCAGCAAGGACACCCACCACGGGTCACGGTCACGCTTGGGTCTTTGCGACTCCTGTGGCCGTGGGGGCGCGACCGGGGCCTCCTGGCGGGCTCCGAGCGCCGGGATCCGGGCCAGCGCTTCCCAGTGGAGCACGTCGAACCGCTCCCGCTCGGCGGCCAGTTCCCGGCTACGCTCGGCGAGTTGCTCCCGGAGGTAGGCGATCTCCTGCCGCTGCCCCTCAAGGAGCGCCTCAATCGCCGGGTGTGAGGACGCCTCTTGGGAGACGGGCGGTGTACGGGCGATGTCCTGGCCTGCTACGGGCGGTTGTCCTGGCGGGGGGGCGGGCGGTGCGCCCGCTTCACCGTCCGGCAACCACACACGCCACTCACCATCGACCGTCTTGGCGCCGGTCAGGGTGGCCCGGTGGAGGCGGCGCCGGATCGCGTCAGGAGTGACCCCGAGCCGGGCGGCAGCTTCCGCGACGGTTAGTCCGCCGGGTGTAGCGTCCTGGCCGTTGCCCAGTTCTGTCCTGGCGGTATGCGGTCGGGTCATGGCGATGGCCTGGCGGTCGCTCATGGCCGGGATCATCGCACACGCGACCCTGAGGAGCCGTGTGCTACCGTGCCCGGGAGCGACGGAAAGAACGCGACGACGATCGAGACACGGACATGGCCGATGCGGCACCAGAATCGAGACGACGACTCGCCGGGCGAAGACACAGACGATTCCCTGGTGCTCGACGGCGAACGCGCCGAAGGTCCAGGCGCGTGGGGCCTTGATCGTTTCGACGTCGCGATCGTCGTCCTCTCGCTCGTTGGGCTCGCGATCCTGGTGATTGTCGCCTGGTGATCATCGCCCCTCATCCGGGAGGCCGGCCGGGGCACACAGCGAAACGCCGCCCCGCAGGACGGCGCTCGCCACGGAACAAGGAGGGCGGAGCGCTGCCACGCTCGTCTCGCCCCAGGTATTTGCTCTCCATCGTGGTACCCCGCCCCGGTCGCAGCCCCTCACGGTCGACGGATCCACAGGTGTCGACGGGTCTCGACCGCTGCTCACCACGACCAACGAGTTCCCCCCGGCAAGGTTGGAAAACGCCGGAGCCATCTCGCGCGGGGTGGGACAGACGGGGTTGGTCAGCACACCCGCCCCATCTCCCCGCGGCATCTTAACAAGCCGCTCGCGACATGCAAGCGAACGGCCCCGAGCATGACGCCCGAGGCCGTCTCGCGATGTGCGGTGAGTTACTGGCTTACGCGGGCGGCTCCGTGCCGAACGCGGCACGCTCCTCCGGGTCCTCGGTCGCCAGGGCTCGATGCCCCGTCACGTCCGGCTGCTCCTCCGCGGACGCCGCGTGTTCGGTGCCGAACGCGGCGCGCTCGTCTGGTTGCTCGGTGCCAAAGGCGGCGCGGTGCCCCTCGACCTCGGGCTCCTCCGTCACCGCTTGCTCGGTGTCAAACCTGATGCGCTCGTTGGGATCGTTCTTGGGATCGCTCATCTCCGTCTCCCCCGTGGTCCGCGCTCACACCCGAGGTCCATCGCCTCGACCGATCTGTAGCGTATCGAATCCGGCGACTGTCCGCTGCCAAGCCGGGCACACCTCCCCTGCGCATTGCGGAACAGGGAGCACACGAGACGGCCCCG
>JAUJMG010000046.1 GCA_030446955.1 Thermomicrobiales bacterium | reverse complement strand
CCATCACGGCCGCCTTGAAGATGTCGGTCTGGGTGATCGTCCAGGCGGTCAGGTAACCGCCCCAACTCCAGCCCCCAATGCCAAGGCGGTCGGGGTCGGCGATGCCCCGCTCCACCATGGCCTGGGCGCTGCTGATGAGATCCTGCGCCTCGCCGCCGCCGACGTCGTCCTGGAGCAGTTGCTGGAACGCCGACCCGTAGCCGGTGCTGCCGCGGGGGTTGGGTGCGAGGACGGCGTAGCCGTGGGTCGCCAGCATCTGCGCCCAGTCGTGCCAGTCGAGGAAGACGCGATCCTCCCACTGCCAGGAGGGACCGCCGTGGATCTCGACCACCAAGGGGTAGCGCCTACCGGGCTCGTAGCCGACCGGAAGGGTGAGTAGCCCCTCGATCTCCACGCTGTCGGTGCTTGCCCAGCGCACGGTCTCCACGGGGGCAAGCCGGCCCCGGAAGGCCTCGCCGAGCGTGGTGACCGCCGCCGCTTCGCCGCCGACATCACCGACGTAGACCTCCTCCGGCGTCGTGCCGTCGGACCAGACAAACGCAACCCGGCGGCCGTCAGCGGAGAAGGAGGGAGCGGAGAGGACGCTGCCGCGGCCGTGGAGGTCGGCAGGGGTTGCCGCTTGGAGCCCGCCGGCGGCGATGTCGAGGCGGTAGAGGAGGCCGTGGGTGCGCTCGACCATCCGCAGCCCCACTGCGGCGGGAGACCCGGGAAGCTCGACCAGATCCTCGACCACGCCGGGGTGTCCGGGGAGGAGGTTCCGGGGCTCGCCGCCCGTCTCAGGCACGATCCAAACGGAGTCGGACGGGTCGGCGCGGTGGTTATTGGCGCGCACGGCGATGGCCGGGCCGTCGGCTGTCTCCACGAAGACGGGGTTGTGGGGCAGGACCGGGAAGGTGGCGACGTGCTTGGGCAGGCCGCCGGAGAGCGGCACGAGCCAGAGGTCGCCCGCGTCGAAGATCGTGTTGAGGTCCGGGGAGGAGGTAGTCAGAACCGTGAGCCGGGTGCCGTCCGGCGCCCAGGCGTAGGACCAGATCTGGCGGTTCCCGTAGGTGAGGCAGCGGGCGCGGCCGGTGGCCGCGTCGACCACCCAGAGGCGGGTCGGCTTGGGGTTCTCGTCGGCGACGATGGGGTCGTCGCGCTCCTCCTTCCGCCGTTTCTCCTCGGGGGTCTCGGGATCCTTGCGGAGAAGCGCGACCGAACGGCCGTCCGGGGACCAGGAGGGCATCGTCAGCTCGCCCTGGAGGTCGCCAAGCGGCCGGGCCTCGCCGCCGGTGGCGTCAATCAGGTAGAGCTTGAATTTCTCGTCGCCGCGCTCGGCCCGGTCGGAGCAGAAGAGGACCTGCGTGCCGTCGGGCGACCAGCGGGCGTTGGCGTCGTGGGCGGTGCCTCCGGTGAAGGGGCGGGCTGGGGCGCCGTCCCGGGAGAGCCAGATCGCCTGCTCCTTGTGCTCCCCCTTCTTGCCCCTGGGGGCGACGGCGAACAGCACGGCACGGCCGTCGGGAGAGAGGCGGGGATCGCTCGGGGTCAGGCGATCCGTCAACTCCTCTGGGGTCAACGGCTGGACGGATCTCAGCGCCCGGTCCTCCGCGGCGTCCAGGTGCTCGCCCAGGTTCTCGTCCAACGCGGCGGGACTGGGCGCGGTCTCGGTCTTGACGGTCGCGATCATCGGACCGGTCCTCCTGAATCTCTACTGCGTGATCGGGTGCTGGGTGGCAAGGCCGCTCCCGGCGTTGCCATGCACGGGTGGACGGGGACTGGGACGGCCCCGACGATGGGCGAAAGCCCGCGGGATTGTAGCGGGAGCCTTGGCCGCGGGCTAGATGGCCGCTACAGCGGCGCCGGTTCCGAATGGCGCCGCTCGGTGGATCGAGTTTGCTCCCACTCCTCGCGCAGGATCGCGTATCTGGCGTGGTCGACGCGCCGGCCCCGGATCAGGAAGTAGCTGCGGGCGATCCCCTCCAACTGGAAGCCGCAGCGCTCCAGGACTCGGCGAGACGTCTCGTTATCGGTCGCGGCGACGGCTTCCAGGCGCCAGAGGTCGGCGCTGTCGGGCGAAAAGGCGAGCGGCAGCAGCGCCCGTACCGCGTCCGTAGCGTAACCGTTCCCTCGATGGCGCTCGCCGATGCCATATCCAATCGCGCCGAGGCCGTGCTCGCGGCTCTCGACGGTAAGGGAGATGGTGCCGACCGGTTGCCTGTTCGCTTCGACGATCCAGCGAGTGCGGCCCGCGAATTGAGGATCCAGCGGGAGGTCAGCAGTTTCGGCCAGGAGGGAGCGAAGATCTGCAGCGGTCATGGGCAGCAGTGGCTGAAAACGGGAGGCGCTCGGCTCGGTTCGCCAGCCGAGCATCATCTCCGCATCGTCCGGTGTCGCACGTCGCAGCCGGACCGCCGGTTCCGGTCCCGCAGCCCGGGTTCCGGTGGACATGGGAGTGGTCACGAGCGGTCCCGATGGTCGCAGGAGGGTGCCGCCAATGGGGTGCGGACGGCGACGGAGGCCGCGGACGAGACGGGCGCGGCCGGTGGTTCGGATGCCACCCCAGTCCACGGGACTCGATGCCTGGCACCGGCCAGTCGACGAAGCGGCGATGGTGCCCACCAATTCCAGTCGCCAAGCAGACGCATTGTGGCTGGTACGAGCAGCGCGCGGACCAGGGTGGCGTCGACGGCAACGGCGAGCATCTGCCCGATCCCGAGGGACTTGACGAGCAGGATCTGGCTGAGCCCAAAGGAGCCGAAAACCACGATCATGATCAGCGCGGCGCTGGTCACGACGCGGCCGGTCGCCTGCAGGCCGCGGGCGACGGCGAGGGTGTTGTCACCGCAGCGCTCGTACTCCTCCTTGATCCGGGTCAGCATCAGGACCTCGTAGTCCATGCTGAGGCCGAAGACGAAGCAGAACATCAGCAGCGGCACCGTAGCTGAGGTGTAGCCGAGCGGCTCGAATCCGAGCAGGCCCGACAGGTGTCCTTCCTGGAAGACCCAGACAAGCGCGCCGTAGGAGGCAGTGAGGGAGAGCAGGTTCATCAGGATCGCTTTCAAGGGCAGGAGGACCGAGCCGAGCAGCAGCAGGAGCACGAGGTAGGTGACAAGGATCACGAACCCAACGGCGAGCGGCGCCCGCCGCTCGATGGTGTCGACCAACTCCATGTTGATGGCCGAAGCGCCGCCAACCTCGACGTCGAAGGCTCCGGCGGAGAGAGCGGTGCCGCTCGCGCGCAGCCTCCCCACGAGGTGCTGGGGCGAAGGGTCGCTGTCATCTCCGCTCATCGCCACCTCCAGCACCGCCCCACCCGGGGTCAGGTAGCGCTGGGCGAGCGTTGCTAACTCGGGCGTCTGGGCCAGCGTGGCGGCGATTCCCTCCGGTGTAGCGTCGGGTGGGGCGAAGGTCCAGATGCCATCCACCCGTCGCACCCCCGGTTCGCCTGCAAGTGTGGCGGAGAAGGCGCGGAGCCGTTCCAGGTTGGCGGCGTCGGTCATGCTGCCGTTACGGGGACGGACCAGCACGTAGACCGGGGAGAGACTGGCCTGTGGGTAGTCCTGCTGGACGGCGTCGTAGAGCTGTCGTGCCTCTTGATCGTGCGGGAGCATGGTCATGCCAGGAGAGCCACCACGGAAGTCGCGGAATGGGACGCCGGCAGTGAGGAGGACGGCCAACGTCGGGAGCAACACCCAGAAGGGCCGCCTCATCACTGCCGAGGCGAGGCTGTGCCAGAAGCCGGACTCGTGCCGGTTGAGAAACGTGTGGCGTGGCAGCGGGACGCGGAACCGGTCGACGCGGGGGCCGAGGATCGCGAGGAGGGCCGCGAGGAAGGTCAGGCTGAAGCCGATGCCCAGCAGCACCACCAGGGCACCGGCGACCCCGATGGTCCTCAGGGCCATGACCGGGAAGAAGCCGAGACCGGCGATGCCGATCGCCACCGTCAGGCCGGAGAAGAGGACGGCCCGACCGGCGGTTGCCATGGTGGTCGCCAGGGCTTCCTCGGGATCGTCGATGCCGGCTGCGACCTCCTCCCGGTAGCGGCTGACCAGGAAGAGCGAGTAGTCGATGGCGACGGCGAGGCCGATCATGCTGGCGACGTTGACGGCGAAGACGCTGGTTTCGACGAACCGTGAGAGCGCACCGATGCCGGCGAGGGTGGCGACGAAGGCCAACACGCCGACGGCCACCGGCAGCCCGGCGGCGACCACGCTTCCAAAGACCAGGGTCAGGAGCGCCAGGGTCAGCGGCAGCGAGACCGTTTCGGCCCGTTTGAGATCCGCTTCCGTGACGGCGGTGAAGCCTTCGGAAGCCGCGGGCCAGCCACCAACCAGAACTTCGAGGCGGCCACCGTCGACCCGTTCCCGAAAGGCGGGGTAGGTTGCTGTGGCGCGGTCGACATCGACGCCCAGGGCGACGACAGCGATGCTCGACCGGGCATCCGCGGCGAGGAGCGCCTGGTCGATTGCCGGGTTGCCCGTGGAACCGTAGCTGACAATGCCGATCACGTCCGGGTCGGCGCGGAGCGGGGCGAGAGTCGTCTCGACGGCGATCCGGAAGGTGGGATCGGTGGCGGCAAGTTCGCCGGTCGGATCCCGGAAGAGGAGGTAGTGGTTGACGCTGCGACGGCCGAACTCGCCGACCAGCGCCTCGTCGACGCGGATCGCCTCGGAGCCGGGTGCGACCCACCCCCCGGGCGACAGCTTGGCGGTGGCTCCAAAGGCGAAGGGAACGACGACGGCGAAGACGACGAGGCTGATCGCCACCACGACCCAGCGCTGCCGATGCACAAACCGCCCCCAGGCCGCAAACCTTCCGCTGTCCCCGGGGCGCTTCCTGCCCGCGGCGTCAGCCATGTCGACCGTCCGTTCCGTTGCCGTACGACACCCTGCCCTCGTGGGATCGGAGTCAGGGTACCAGCCTACCGCCATCGGCGGCTACGGGCAGAGCCATCATCCACGGCTTTTCGTGCCGGGCCGGCAACCGCGGCCCGGTCGTTGCGGGTGAGTGGTCCGAGGTCAGGTGGCGAGTTGTGGTCCATGGGCCTGAACGAGACGGGATTGAGACGCGATCCGGTTGGAGTCTGGACGGCCCACTCGGTCGTTCCGGCGCGGCAGGGTCCACCCGGCGGATGTGCCGACCACGAGAGAAGGGAGGCAGCCCTTGCCAGCCGCGCGCACGCTGTCTGACGATGTCTTCCTGCTCGGCGACCTGCTGGGGGAGGTGATCCAAACCCAGGCGGGACCGGCTGCTTTCGGGATGGAGGAGGAGGCGCGGGCGCTGGGCAAGGCGTTCCGGGGCGGACGCCGGGAGGCCGGGGACGAACTGGCGGCACTGGTCGCGGGCGCGGGGGTGGACGAGGCGCGGGTCCTGATCCGGGCCTTCACCAACTACTTCCAGTTGGTCAATCTGGCGGAAGACAACGAGCGGGTGCGCAGGATCCGCCGCCGGGAGGCCGAGCACCATCCGGTCCCGCGGCGGGGCTCAGTCCGGGAGGCGATCGGCATCCTCGCCGACCACGGCATGAGGGCCGCGGACGTCCAGGCGCTGCTTGACCGGGCCGAGGTGAAGCTCGTTCTCACCGCCCATCCCACGGAAGCCCGGCGCCGCACCGTCATCGACAAGCTGGCCCGGATCTTCGCCGTGATTCGCGACCTGGACGAACGGCGCGTCCTGCCTGACGACTTGGCGCGTTCTCGGCGGCGCCTGGCGGCAACCATCGGTGAGCTGTGGAGCTCGGAGGAGATCAGGGCCGTTTCGCCGACGGTACTGGACGAGGTTCGAGCGGGCCTCGTCTACTTCGGCTCAACCCTGGTTCACGTGGTGCCGCGCCTCTACCGGGACCTGGAGGAGGCGCTGGCCGAGACGTATCCGAGCGCCGGCCTCGTCGTCCCGTCCTTTCTCGCGTTCGGTTCCTGGATGGGCGGAGATCGGGACGGCAACCCGAACGTGACCCCGGCGACCACGCTTGAGACTTTGGGCGTGATGCGGGAAGCGGCGCTCCGGTTTCTGGAAGACCGGGTCACGGAGCTGGCGGGCCGGATCTCCATCTCCACCTGGTCTGCCGGCCTGGCGACGCTGCTAGAGCCTGCGCTCGCGGATGGACGGGAGCGGTTTCCCGATCTGGGCGCTGCCCTGGCGCGCTTGAACGAAGGGGAGCCCTACCGCCAGTTTTTGACCCTGATGCGGGAGCGCCTCCGGTCGACGCGGCAGGAGGAGGAGCACGCCTACGCCGGCGTGGAGGAGTTCGTCGCGGACTTGCGCCTCGTCGAGCGCTCACTTCTGGCCCAGCGAGGGGGGTTGATCGCGGCAGGCGATCTCCGCGACGTGATCCGGCAGGCCGAGGTCTTCGGGTTCCACTTCGCGACGCTGGACATCCGGGACCACGCCAGGCGGCATGAGACGGCGCTGGCGGAGGTGCTGGCCGTCACCGGCGTCGAAATGGGCTACCGGGAGCTGCCGGAGCCGGAGCGGAGGGCGCTGCTGGCGCGGGAGATTGCCAATCCGCGCCCGCTGATCCCGGTCGATCTATCGGCCCTGGGGGCGGAAGCGCGGGAGGTCGTGGAGACCTTTCGGGCCGTCCGGGCGCTGCTGACGGGGGCGCACCGAGGGGCGATCACGACCTACGTGATCTCGGCGACCGAGGCGGCCTCGGATGTGCTGGAAACCTTGCTCCTGATGAAGGAGGCGCAGCTCTGCGAGCCGGGCGGCGGGGCAGCGATGCTGAGGATCGCCCCGCTGTTCGAGCAGGGAGAGACGCTGCGCGACGCGACGGCGACGATGGGCACGCTGCTGGGGGAGCCGGTCTACCGGGCGGCGCTGGCGGCCCACGGCGACGTGCAGGAGATCATGATCGGCTACTCGGACTCGAACAAGGACGTCGGGTACCTGGCCTCCTCCTGGGCGCTGCACGAGGCGCAGCGGGAGTTGGCCGTCCTGCTCGCGGGAGCCGGGGTGCGGCCGACGTTCTTTCACGGGCGGGGCGGCTCGATCGGGCGCGGGGGCGGGCCGACCAACGTCGCGATCCTGGCCCAGCCCGCCGGCAGCGTCGACGGGCGGATCAAGCTGACAGAGCAGGGGGAAGTGATCTCGGCACGGTACGCGCTCCCCGAGATCGCCCACCGGGAGTTGGAGTTGGTGGCCGGCGCGGTGCTGGTCACCACCGTCGGGGCGCTGTCCCAGCCCGACGCTGGCCGGCTCGAGGCGTTCGCGTCGGCGATGGGGTCGATCTCCGAGCGCTCGGCCGCTGTCTACCGGGACCTGGTCTACGGCGACCCCGACTTCGTCGCCTTTTTCCAGCGGGCCACCCCGATCGAGGAGATCGCGGGGTTGCGGTTGGGGTCGCGGCCGGCCAGAAGGACGGGTTCGACGCGGATCGAGGACCTGCGCGCGATCCCGTGGGTCTTCTCCTGGACCCAGATCCGGGTGCTGCTGCCGGGCTGGTACGGCCTCGGCAGCGGCCTCGCGGCCGGGCGGGAGGCGCATGGGCTGGACCTGCTTCGGGAGATGGACGCCACCTGGCCCTTCTTCGGCGCGCTCCTGAGCAACGCGGAGATGGCCCTCGTCAAGGCGGACCTCGCGATCGCGGAGCGGTACGTGGCCCTCGTCGAGCCCGCCCAGATGCGGGATCGGATCTGGGGGCGGATCCGGGCCGAGTTCGAGCTGAGCCGGGAGCTGGTGCTGGCCGTGACGGGTCAGGCACGGTTGCTCGACCGCGATCCGGTCCTGCAGCGTTCGATCGAACGGCGCAACCCGTACGTCGACCCGCTCTCCTTCATCCAGATCGACCTGCTGCGCCGGCTGCGGCAGGACGGCACCTCCGATGCCCTGCTGCGGGCCGTCCTGCTCGCGATCAACGGCATTGCCGGCGGGCTGCGAAACACCGGGTAGGGGGCGTCCGCCAGCCGGGGGAGGGGGCGGCGCGCCGAGCCGAAATTCTGTGCTCCTGTTCCTGGGCGGACCGTGGGTCAGTCGGCCGACGCGGCGGCTTGGTCCGGTCGCATGTCTGTGGACGGAGGAGTCGCCGTCTCCGCGATGTGGCGTTGGCCCCATTCCAGCATCAACAGGAGGATCGGCTCCAGGCTCTGGCCGACCTCCGTCAGGGAGTATTCGACCTTCGGCGGGACCTGGGCGTAGACCTCGCGATGGACCACGCCGTCGCATTCCAGTTCCCGAAGTTGAAGCGTGAGCATCTGCTGGGTCACGCCCGGAAGTCTGCGCTTCAACTCCCCAAACCGGGTCGTACCCTGCAGCAGATAGAAGAGGATCAGCGGCTTCCACTTGCCGCCGATCACCGCCAGCGTCGCCTCCACGGGACACGCGTACTGCCGGTCCACCATCTCACCCTCCTTCAGTATGATTTTCAAGACTATATCACGATCTTATGCGTACTAGACTTTCTTGTGCCCATTGGTATGCTCAGTCGCGGGCTTCCCGGATCGGGCTCTGTAGGGCCACGACGGACAGATCTGGTGGGCTTTGACTTGGTGGAGAGTCTTGCCACAGGGCGTTTGGCTCGTTTGCTGGCCCGCTCCCCGGAACGGATCGCCGGTCAGGTAGAGGGTAGGCGACCGAGGGCGGATCGACGGAGGCATGGGACCGTGACGGAAGCAACGGCAAGCGTAAAGACCGGCACTGGACGACGGCCTCCCGCACCGGTCATGCGGGCGATCAACATCCTGCCCGGGCTCATTCTGCGCTCGCCCATTCACGGGTTGATGAGCAAGAAGGTGATGCTGCTCACGTTCACCGGGCGACGGAGCGGCAAGCGGTACACGACCCCAGTCGCCTACGTGCAGGCTGGGGAGACGGTACTCGCCGGAACGGAGCGGCCTTGGGCGCAAAACCTCCGGGGCAGTGCCCGCGTGGGGGTCCGGCTCCGCGGCAAGCACCGGTCTGGCGTTGCCGACGTGATTGACGACGAAGCCGGGATGAGCGAGGGCTACGCGACCATTCTGAAGGCCGACCCTGGGTATGCGCGCTTTGTCGGGGTTACGCTGGGTCCCGACGATCGCCCGGATGCAGCGGCTGTCGTGCGGGCGCGGCAGAGGGGGCTTGTCGTGATCCGGATCCACCTGGACCCGAAGGTTCCTGAGGGCGCCGATGGATGAGGGGACTCAGTCGGTGATCGTCGACATCTTTCACGACACCGCCTGTCCCTGGTGCCGGATTGGGAAGGCGCACCTGGATGCTGCCCTGGCCGCCTGGAACGGGCCGCCGGTGACGGTGCGATGGCGGCCGTTCTTTCTCGACCCGACCATCCCGCCCGGGGGGCTCGATTTCCACGCCTATCTCGGCCTCACGAAGGGCGGAGCGGCGCACCTTCCGCTCCGGTTCGACACGGTACGTCAGGCCGGTGTGGCGGTCGGCCTGACATTCCGGTTCGATCTGATCGAACGGGCGCCGAACACGACCTTGTCCCACCAACTCATCGCTTTTGCTCCGCCCGAGGGCAAGGATGCAACGGTGGAGGCTCTCCACCGGGCCTACTTCGATGACGGGCGAGACATCGGTCGCCGGGACGTGCTTGTCGCCGTCGCTGGCGAAGCGGGGCTGGACATCTCCGCGGTGGAGGACGACCTGGGTCGCGACGCGCGACAGGTAGTCGTCACAGCCGAGGCGGCTTGGGCGCGGCGGCAGGGGGTGACGTCCGTGCCGCTCTTTGTCATCAACGGCGCGGTCGCCGTGGCGGGCGCTCAACCCTCTGACGCGCTGCTGCGGTTGCTGCGAACGGCCGTGCCGGCGACGCGTTGAAGGGCATTCGCTGGCCCGCAGTGGTGAACATCCGAGGGCCCCGTTCTTGTCCGGGACGATCGTAGCGGCGGGTTTATGGAGCGGTGACTCCCGTCCCGCCCACGGCGTACAGGAAGCCGTCGCGGCTGCCGATGTAGACGGCACCGCCGACGACGGCCGGGGATGACTCGATCGGGGCCTTGGTGGGGTAGCGCCACTTGCCCTGGCCATTGACGTCCACGGCGTAGAGGGCATCACCGCTGCCCACGTAGATCGCGCCGTCGGCGACGGTCGGGGAGGAGCGGATGGCGGCGCCGGTGGCGTAGAGCCAGCGGACGGCCCCAGTCGCGGCATCAAGGGCGTACAGGCCGCCGTCGTCACTGCCGACGTAGACGACCCCGCCCACCACGGCTGGGGAGGAGTCGCCGCCAGCCGCAAACTGCCAGCGCGGTTCTCCGGTGGCCGCGTCGACCGCGTGGACCACCCGGTTCTTGCTGCTCACGTAGACGAGCCCGTTGGCCACGGCCGGCGAGGTGTAGACGTCACCCCCGGTTGAGAAGCGCCATCGAGGGCGGCCGGTTGCGGCGTCGAGCGCGTAGAGGTCGCCGTTGACCCCGCCGAAGTAGAGACTGCCATCGGCGACGGCGGGAGAAGAGAAGACCAGGCCGTCCGTCTGGTACTGCCAGCGCTGGATGCCAGTGGCGGCATCCACGGCGTAGACGAGCCCTTCGTGGCTGCTGACGTAGACCATCCCGTCGACCACGGCCGGGGACGATTGACCGGCGAAGCGGATCGGGACGCGCCAGCGCTCCTCTCCCGTCTCCGCGTTCACCGCGAACAAGGAGAAGCCGCCGGTGATGTAGACCGTGCCATCGACCACCGCGGGAGAAGCACGGACGATGTACTCCCCGAGGTCGAACCGCCACCGCTCTTCCCCGGTCGCGGCATCCAAGGCCTGGAGGAAGCCGCTCTTGCTGCCCAGATAGACCGTGCCCTCCACGACGGCGGGAGAGGAATAGACCTCCCCGGCAGTGTCTGCCCGCCAGAGCAGCGTGGGATCGCCCTGGGGTCCCGGCCCGGGGTCTTCACCAATCCTGGCCGGACCGCCTCGGAACATGGGCGCGGCACCGAGGGGCAACGGCACCGCCGTTGTCGTCGGCGTTCCGCTCGTCTCTCCCCAATCCAGCTCGGCAGTGGGCTCTGGCACCTCTGCAGCAGGCTTCCCATCCGATCTTCCCGGGAACTCGGGGAAATCGATCCCTTGCCCCACGACGACGCCAAGGACGAAGACGCTTCCAGCAGTAGTGACGATGCCGGCGCGGTTGAATGCGGCGTGGTCGTGACGCATACGCCAGAAGCCAGTGACCATCAGGAGCAGACCCCCACCCCAGATAGCCGGTCCGAGCGGCGGCCCGAACGACGTCAGAAGGGCGGTGATCGTGGTCAGGAGTCCGAGCGATAGCAGTCCACCGCCCGCTCCGTCTGCGTCCCGGCGACGCTTCGGCCGAGCACCGAAGCGCTGCTCGACTGGGACATAAAACCCGAGGGACCTCGCCGCAGGCAGGGTGGTAGATTGGACTCCAGCGAGTGATGCCCCGCAGTTGGGACAAAAGTCGTCCGTCGCCCGGTTGGTCTGATCACAAGTTGGGCATGTCCGGATCGCCAGAGTCATCGGTGCCTCGCGGCTCCCGCAGCATCGCGTCGTCGATCGAAACGTTGGACGACGCGAGACCAAAGGAGCGAGTTGAACCGTGGGGGCAGGAAGGAGGCCAGGCTAAGCCTCGGGAGCAGGTATGGTGACAAGGACGGGCGGAACGGGACGGCGATTCGGTCGTCCAGCCAGATGTTGCGAAGCCTCCACGCCTGGACGCTCTCCTCGCAAGCCGGAAAGCGGGCGGTCGGGCCGGCGCTGCCGCATCGTGCCGTCATGGGTCGGTCACCTGTAACGCGCGTGATGCAAGTGTAACGCGAACGCATGGCTCGTGTTTGAGCCGAGTGACCGGGGATTGCTCAGGTGCATTTCCGAGAAACGTCCCCGTGGCACCTGAACGTCTGCGGTGCTCCGACGCTGGCTGCCGTTGAGCGTCCGAATGGAGCGGGGGCAAGCTCTCCCGATTACGGCCATGGCAGGAGGGCGACTGGTAAGCACGGGCCGCCCCGCTGTACTGAGCAGATGTGTTAGGAGGAGCCCCGCTTGCGGGCCACACAGATGGTCCAGGGAAGCGAGCCGCCAATCCATTCAACATCGAGGACCTGGTCAACGAAGGCCCCGAAGGCGGCGCGGGACCAGATCTGCCGGTGGTCCGGGTCACTGCCCCGGGGGCGCACGTGGAGATTCTTGCCGCGCGCGGCGTTGGCGAGGGAGAAGAAGGGCTCGTGGGGAACACTCAGCACGACGGCACGACTCGATACGCGGGCCAATTCGCGTAGGGCTGGGGTTGGATCTGCCTGATGCTCCAGCACCTCGAAACAGCCGACCGCGTCAAAGCTTTCGTCCGGGTAGGGAAGGTCGTAGATGCTGGCGGTGACGAAGCCAACGCCAGGGTTCTTCGCGGCTGCAAGCTGGACTGCCGCCGGATTGAAGTCGAATCCGGAGAATCTCGTTCCGGGCAGACGAGCCCTGAGCAACTCGGCGACGAAGCCCTCACCGCAGCCAGCATCGAGGAACGTGTCCGGTTGGAGGTCGGCAATGCGGTCGGCGATGGTTCGATGGAACCGCTCGATCAGGCGGCGCTGGATCGGATTGCCGCTGGTGTGCTTCCGGTAGTTGCTTGTGTCGATGCCAGTCCCTTCCCGGGAGTTCTCGCGCTGCCGGGCTGGCAGTTGAGTTGTGGTGCGCGTGTTAGTCACAAGCTTCCTCACGGCGGCGCGCCGTGACCTCGTTAAAACGGTCCCGGCGTGTCTGTAGGTTAGGGGCGGTTAGTCAAGCGCGGGTATGGGAGCATCTCCCCCGGGGTTGGCCGGCCGGAGCACGAGCCAGGCACGGACGGCGAGGTAGAGGATCGGGATCGCGGCAAAGAGCGCGATGCGGTAGGTGACCGCCGCGACCAGGACCGCTGCTCCATCGGCCTCGTGTCCATGGGCGACCGCAACCATCAAGGCCTCTCGCACCCCGGCGCCACCGGGAACAGGGCTCAGCATACCCACCAAGACAGGCAAGCCGGTGAGCCCAAGCACGAGCGCGAATCCACGGTCAATGTCCAGCGCCTCCAAGAGCAACCAGAGGACCACACCCTGACCGAGCCAGTAGACCACGCTCGCGAGGAGCGCCCAGGTGGCGGCAAGGGGTCGTTGCTGCGGGAAGCGAAGGAGACCACTTCCAGCCAGAGCTACACGCCGCCGGAGCCCAGGTCGGCGGAGCGCCAGTGCGAGCACCACCCCGAGTACGACCACCCCGGCGGCCGCAAGGCCCACCAGCGCCGCCGGCATTGCGGCGAGCGCCTCCCCCAGCACACCGCCCGCAGTCCGTCCGGTGCTTGCCCAGAGGAGCGTGATCACCCCTAAGACGATCACGTCCAGGAGCACTTCCCATAGGGCGATGGCACCGGTCTCCGCGGCAGAGAGGCCGAGAGCGCGCTTGGTCAGCGCCGCCCGCGTCGGGACGGCCAGCCCGACAGGAGCGGCGTAATTGATGACAACCGACGTCAGGAACGCCTCTGATGCCCGTGCAAGATCGGAGGTGCCCTTGGTCATCCTGACCAACAGGTGCCACCGGGTGCTGAGAAGCGCTAACCCGGCAAGGTAGAGCATCAGGGCCAGAGCCACGGTCGCCGCATCAGCGTGGCGCGCGGCGGCTCCGACATCACCCAAATCTCCCCGCTGCCAGAGGAGGAAGACGGCGATGAGAACGCTGACACCGAAGACCAGCGGCGTCGGGATCACGGCCAGCCTACGTCCGGCGCGCCTTGCCCCCCCGTAGAGGCTGCCGGCTGTCATTTTGACGGGCGGACCCTGGGATTGTGGCCGCGGGTTGGCCGGGGGCTGGGTTACCAAGTTGCGAAACTCATAGTTTGACGGGTACCGCCGAGGGGGCTTCAGACGGTGAGAAGCCGAGCGTCTGCCGGACGAGTGGGCGCAATTCGCTCCTCGGCTCATTAGAGCCGTGAGCGAGGAACTCGCCAAGGAGACCCAGCCCAAAGAACTGGGCGCCAATCATGACCAGCAATACGGAGAGCAGCAGGAGGGGGCGGGTGCCGATGGAGTTGCCCAGGATAAGTTTCTCGAGTGAGAGGAAGAGGCCGAGGAAGATGCCGACGGCAAGGGCCACGAGACCGGGCAAGCCAAACAGGTGCATCGGGCGCTGCCGGTACTGGGTGAGAAAGGTGACGGTCAGCAGGTCCAGAAAACCCTTCACAAGCCGCGACCAGCCGTATTTCGAGCGGCCCCATTTGCGGGCATGGTGGCGGACCGGTAGCTCGGCGATTCGGAACCCTTCGCCAGCGGCCAAGACCGGCGTGAAGCGATGCAGCTCCCCGTAGAGGCGAAGCGCCTGGGTGACCTCCCGGCGGTATGCCTTGTAGCCACAATTGAAATCGTGCAGCGGCACCCCGGAGACCCGCCGGACCGTCCAATTGAAGACCCGGCTGGGCGCCGTTTTGCCCAGCGGATCCTGGCGCCGTTGCTTCCAACCGGAGACGAGATCGTAGCCTTCTTCCAGCTTGACGAGGAAGCGCGGCAGTTCGTCCGGGTCATCCTGGAGGTCGCCGTCCATCGTCATCACGACATCGCCTCTGGCCACCGCGAAGCCGTTGGCAAGGGCTTCCGCCTTGCCGAAGTTGCGGCGATGGCGGATGGCGAGGACGTGATCGTCAGCCTCGTGAAGGGCGCGGATGGTGGCCCAGGTGCCATCCGTGGAGCCGTCGTCCACGATCAGGATCTCCCAGGGCACGCCAAGGGACCCAAGCACCGCGGAGAGCCGCCGATGGAGTTCCGGCAGGTTACCCTCCTCGTTGTAGCAGGGGACGACGACGCTCACGCTGCGAATCGACGGTTCCTGCTCCGGCTGCGGTGGGATGCTGGTGATGGTCTTGGGGTGAGAGTAGGTCTTGACAGTACTACCGATGGCATCGCCGGTGACGCCATTGCTCCTGTTGCCGTCCTGCATATGCCCCAAGGCGCACCTCGCCACGCGTGACTCGTCACGCCAAGATCGAAGCCCAATCGATGGCTTCGACTATAGCCGCGGGATGATCCCGGCGCAAACCGAGGAGCGAAGGGCAAGCGTTTCGTGATTGAGGTGGTAGCCCTATGAGCTGCGCACGAGGATGCTATTTGCCTGTCTTGACTCGTGTGTAAAGTACTGGCCGTCGGGGAAATGGCCGGATGGAGGAGGAGGCAGACGTGCCCCAAGCGGTGACGCGTGAGCTGTTGGAGCGCATCGACGCCGAGTTCGATGCGGCGAAGACGGCGGACGAGGTGCGGGCGGTCTTCAAACGCTATTACGGGGACCTGGGGTGGAAGCGCCTCTGCCGACTCTTCGTCCTTCAATACGGTGTGGACGAGATGTGGTTGGCAGAGGAGGAGCGGGCCAAAAAGGGCGGCACTGAGCGGGGAGGCGTGGATGCCTGAGGATCGGCCCTGGCAGCAGGCCAGCCCGCCAGATTCCACGCTGTTGATCCGCGCTTCGTTGGCCCGGCCTACGGTGCCGGGGTCGCCGCGCTGCCGACCCCCACACGGGCTCCTTCAACGGAGGAGCCGATATCCGGCCACCCGGCAGTAACGACCTGATCAGACGGATCTGGGCTGGCCGGCATGTACATCTGCAGGGCATCATCGGTGTCGGTAGGGAGGGTGCCTCCGCCGACCGCGAGCTGCTTGGGCGTGACATGGATGCTCCGGTACTGGCTGAGCGGAGCATCGAGGCTCAGCACCGCCATCCCGAAGCCGTTCTTGTTCACGCGGAGATCGGTAGCATGGACGAACGAGCCATTCCGCCTGAGCCACACCTCGTAGGTCGCGTTCGGATCGGCGTCATTCAACCCTTCGACGATCAGCAGCCCCTTCAGCGTTTCGGGATCGAAAAAGATCTTCCCGATGGCGCTCCGCGGCGCCGCAGGACCGGCGTTCAGGGAGAGCGTCGTGACGGAGCCGCCATCCCTGGTGAGTTGGTCCAGGTTGGTCTGCCGCTCTGAGAGGGTCGCCAGCTGCCGGTCGCGCTCAGCCACTTCCCGCTGTTGCTGCATGCCCCAAGCGCCGACGAGCGCCAGGATGAGAACCAAGGGCACAGCCGCGGTCACCATTGGCAGGGCAAAGCCCGAACGGAAGGTTGGCTGGCCGGGGGGTGGGAGCAGTGGCATCCGAGCTGGCAGCCGGAACCGCCGAGGGAAGGGCCGATCCGCACGCTGCTGAGCTGGGAGTGGACGGGATGCGGGGATGGTGGCCATCGGTGGAAGTGACGCACGGGCTGGGCCGGTGACGGACTGCTCGATCCGGGCGAAGAGGGACGCCTTCGCTGCTGGCGGCGGCGCAACTACTGGGGAGAGAAACGGCAGCATGTCCGCGACCCAGTTGGCGTCGGCCACGAGCCGGGAGCAGGGCGGGCAGGAACGGCAATGCTGTTCCACCCGTTCGACCTCGTCGGGCTCCAACGCACCCAGCGCGAACGGAGCCGCGAGATCGTCAAGGTGGCCGATATCCATCCCGGATCGTGTCTCCTGAGGGCTGGTGTCATGCCGGTGGGTGCGATGCCGATCGGCGTCCATCGGTCTGTCGCTCACGCCAGATCCACCTCGTCCTCCGCTAGGGCGTCCCGCAACTTCTGGATGCCCAACCGCATCCGCGTCTTGATCGTGCCGAGTGGTTCACCCAGCGCCTCGGCGACCTCCCGCTGAGTGAGGCCACGAAAGTAGGCCAACTCAATCGCTTCCCGCTGCGCCGGCGGCAGCGTGGCCATCGCCTCCGCAATCGTGCCGCGTAAGGAGCCCAGCCAGACCTCCTCCTCAACGGTCGTGCCGGTATCGGGCACACCGGCAAGGACGGCCTGTGGGTCCTCGCTGTCGGCCTTCTGCGGTCGCCGACGTCGCTTACGGACCTCGTCGATCGCCATGTTGTGGGTGATGCTCAGCAGCCAGGTAATGAAGG